>JAMDDW010000037.1:0-7219 GCA_023488405.1 Candidatus Parvarchaeota archaeon
CATTAGGAAGTTCAGGACAAACCATAACAACTACTATTCCAGCATATTCCTCATCAATTGGTTTATCTTTAACTAATGAGTATACTAATCCCGTATATGTTTATTGGGTTAATGTTCGTGCATATCCACCAAACGGAGTTATGCCTTCTGTTAAATTAAATACAATAGTTACGAAACCAATAACTCTGTTTATAAACGGTATTTCAAACAATAATATTACAATGATTTATGGTAAATATAGTAATTTTACAGTTGAGTCTGATAACCACTATGTTAAACTTTGGAGGGAGATTAATAATTCAGTAGTATCATTAACCAATTTATCCGGCAATATTTCAACATACTATAATCGTTTTGCTGCAGGGAAAATAAAAGTAATCGGAGGCTCTAATTCTACAGGGATAAAGAATGTTTCTTATTATAACATAATAAACAAAGCAGCTCCGATACTTAATTTAGTGTCAAATCCTAACAAAAACTATTCATATAATGGAACTAGCCTTATAGTAAATGCATCAATATCTACTATTGAGAACCAATTAAATGCAAAACTGTATATAAATGGGATTTTTAATCAGACCATAAATAAAAGTACAGTGTTAAATTTAAGTAGTTATGAAGGTAATTACACAATAGTTCTAAATACTAGTGGAAATCAGAATTACACTGCAGATTCTATTACAATAACAAGAGACATTTATCTGCATTCGCCTTCTTCTCTAAGTGATTACCTGCCGATAAATATAACTAATACTCAGTCTGTTGCTACCCCGGCGCCATTCCAGCAGATGGTAAACTTTTCGTATTCAGGCTACAAGCAGTACATAAATCTAAGCAGCGGTCACCAGTTCCAGAACGTAGAGTTTTTCAATACAACAAATGGAGCATTGATAGACAGTTGGCTTGAAAGCTACACTTCCAGCTATGCCATCTTCTGGATTAAATTGCCAAATGGAATACCTGCTTCTGCAACATTGACTGACATTGCATTAGGTTTCGCTTCAAATGACACCAATTTATTAAATAATGACACAACGGGGGAGGCTCCACAGCTTTCTCCAACGTACGGTAAATACGATAATGGAGCCAATGTATTCAATTTCTATGATAACTTTAAAGGAACTAGTTTGAATATGACTAAATGGGCTATAACTAGTGGCTCTCCCTCAAATTTAGTTGTTAATAACGGACTTGAAATGATAAATGGCTCACAAATCCAAAGCAAATTTTTAGTTGCTCCTGGAATACTTGAAGCAAACAATACTTATGTGAGCTCTAATGAAGGTGGTGATGGTTTAGAGTATAACGTGACAGCGGTTAGTGATTCAAGTATACAAGAAAATAATCAGCCTTATTGGGGTCACGGAAATGTTTATGGAGTATATCAAGGGACGGAAGAGGACTTAAATTCCAATTTAGCAGATTATACCAGCGGTATATTTGGTTTATGGTGGCTTTCAAACGGCTCTGCGTATGGATATCATAACAATGTAGAAATGGGTTCGACTACAATTACAAATATACCATACTCTAACTCATATGTGGTATTGTATGCAGGCCCTCATAGCGGAACTGGGTATTCCGATTACACATGGGTTTTATCTAGAGCTTATCCTCCAAGAGGGATAATGCCTTCCATTAGCTTTGGCAGAATACTACCGTAAAGCCCTTAAAAATAAATGTTTTTAATAAATGGAAGCATTCAATTAATTATGGCCGTATTATCACATGATGAAATAATAAAGCTTCTAGATTCCAAGGAATTGAAGATAACTCCTTTGGACAGGAAACAGGTAGGCCCCGGTTCAGTTGATCTTAGACTAGGTTATGTTTTTCGGGTTTTCAAAAAGATAAATAAGATGGTTGTAGTAGATGATTCAACAGACTACAAGGAATTGACAGAGGAAATAAAGATAAAAAAAGGCGAAAGTTTTCTTATTCAGCCTGGAGAACTTGTTCATGCCATAACAATAGAAAAGGTATCACTTCCGCAGAACATTTCCGCTAGAATCGACGGAAGGTCAAGATTTGCAAGACTAGGCTTATTAACACACATAAGCAGCGGTTTCATGCAGCCAGGCACTTCTGGAAAAATAGTATTGGAAATGGCCAATTTATCGCCAATAGCACTGGCTATAAAGCCTTACACTAAAATCTGTCAGATTGTATTTGAAGAGTTAAAAGGAAAGGCAAAATACGCCGGAAAATTTACAAATCAAAGCAGACCTTAATAAATTCAAATAAATGATACTCAGCCAGTTTTTCGAATTCTCAAACCTTTGAGGCAAGGGAATTGTTTCTAAGTATTATGGCTATAAGTATCAATAAGTACAAAACCGCTGCACCTACCAAAACTATGCTTGACATATTTTCATCCCCTCACTCTATAATAGAAGACAACTTACATAAATACTTTTTGCTTTTTTTCTCTCTTTTGCATGATGAAATTATATATTTTGGATTATTCACTGTATTATTAAGTGAAAAATGATTAGTACTACACTCCGTTTTTAGGGCACAGATCTTTTATAGGGCATATCTCGCATTTCGGCTTTGTAGATTGGCAGATCCGATGGCCATGTTCCTTTAGTACATAAGCAAAGTTCTTCCAGTATTTTTTGTTAACAATGCCTTTAAGGTCATTTTCTATTTCATCCGGCTTATTGCTTTTGCTTAATCCTATCCTATAAGAAAGCTTTATTACCCAAGTGTCTACAGGAATGCCTTCCACTATGTTGAATGCATTTATCAAAATAGTATTTGCCGTTTTTCTGCCTACTCCTGGTAATGAAAGCAGCTCATCCATTTTATTTGGTATTTTTCCACCGTACTTTTCACTTATTATCTTACAGCAGCTTATTATGTGCTTTACTTTGTTTTCTGCAAAGCTAACTCTCTTTACATAACTTAACAGTTTCTGAGGATCCGCTTCTGAAAAATCCTTTACTGTTCTATATTTTTTGAAAAGTTCAGGAGTTAATTCATTCACAACCGTATCCTTCGTCTGTGCAGATAGTATTGCAGCAACTAAAAGCTGTAACGGCCCGTTGAAATTAAGGTAGTATTTTACGTTTCTGTAACTGCTTTCAAGTATTTCTATTGCTTTTTCCGCCTTTTGTTTATCAAGTAAAATGAATTCCGTCATATAATCCTTATATACTCGTTTTTCTTTATATGTATATGGAAGTCAAAGAAGGAGAGATGTTTCCTGATTTTAGGCTTAAAGCAGACGATGGAAAAGAAGTTTCTTTGTCTGATTTAAAGGGCAAAAAGAGTGTTGTGTATTTCTACCCCAAGGACGATACTCCTGGATGTACAAAAGAGGCATGCAGTTTTAGGGACAATATCAATTCCTTTAAATCTTTGGGAATTCCAGTGTTTGGAATAAGCGTTGACAGCATCGAATCACATAAAAAATTCAAAGGTAAATATTCTATTCCATTTATATTATTAAGCGATTCTGATAAAAAAATCGTCACAAAGCTTGGTATAAAATCTCTGACAGGAACCGCTTCAAGGGTTACATTTATCTTAGATGAAGACGGCAAAATCCTGAAGGTATACCTGAAGGTTTCCCCAGATAAGCACGCAGAAGAGATTTTGGCGTTTCTTAAAAAGGAATAAACACCAAGTAAAACTATAAATAAACTCAATTAATAAAGATATTATGCTAAACATAGCTTACACAGTGATATTCGCTGTGCTTTTTGTAGGCGGAATAGTCAGTTCAGTTTTTTCAGGCATAACTTTCTTCGCCATTTTCAAGCACAGAAAAGACAAGGCACCATTGACTTCTTTCTTTCTAAATAAAGATTCAGCTACAAAGGAGTTAAACATGTTTATTTATCCTGCATCGATGCTTTTTTTAACAGGGTTATTCACATTTATCCAAAAGCTACTTAACAATTATCCTTCTTTGTACACCATTGATCAAGTTTTCTTCTATCTTGCTTATCTTTTTGGGATAGCTGCGTTGTTTGTTGTTGTATACATATCATTTCGCTGGTTCAAGCTTTTTAGGAGGTTTGTATGAATATTGACTTTATATACGGAATTATTTCATTGATTTTAGGAGCATTGATGCTGTTGTTTATAATAATGTTAAGAAAGAAGCTGCATAAAAATCCAACCTTGTTTTTATCTTCATTTTACATTAAAAAGTACAAGCAATTTGCATTCGTGTTCTTCTTCTTGACTACTGTTGTTTTAGCGATAAATTATGGGGTAACTACATTTGTTTCATTAAGTAATCCCACAACTTTAATATGGGAATACGGTAACATCGTATTGTTTACTGCTCTTACTTTGTTTTTCCTCTTTATGTCTTTATCTTAAAAGTCATTAAATACTTTAGCTTCATTTTCGCTTGAAGGGTTGCTTCTGTCTGCGCTGAAAACTTTGTAGCTTTTAGGCTTCATCATTGAAACAATGTAGTCGAATGCAAGTGCGGGGTTGCTTTCGTTTCCGCAGGAATATATGTCAACGGTAGCATACCTGCTTTCCGGCCACGTATGCAATGATATGTGACTTTCAACTATTAACGCTATTATTGATACTCCTCCAATATCCGGAGAATTTATTGTATTAAATTGTCTTTCCATTATGTCGATTATATGGAGGTTACCCGCGTTTGCTGCAGCTATTACCGATTCTTTAAGATATTCAAGGTTTTTCAGAATAGAATCATCTACATCGTATAGATTACCAAAAACATGCTTCCCTATTACTGGAACCAAATTGCTTTCGAACAAACCCACTTTTTTGCTGCTTTTTCTCATTGATTATTATTGAACAATTCTATTTAAATAATTATCTATTTAGAGTAGCTAAATTTTATTGAAAATAAACAAAACAAAAATACTTTTATATTCATGTTAGATTTATAGATTATGGTATTATACGAAGATTTTCATTTTTACTGGGTAGTATTCGAAGTAGTGAACGGTTTAATCATCTCAATTCTAAGTGCAATAAATATTTATGTGCTTTACAAACACCGGCAAGATAAAACTCCTCTGGTCAGATGGGCATTAAATGAGAAGGATTCAAAGAATAACTTCTCGGTTCTTTTATCTGCTTCTATTTTATTTATTATTGTTTTTGTGGTCTATTCTTTTGGTTCAGTTACTAACAGCGAATCCATCAAAATGGCTGCAGAACTTTTAGGAACTTTTACATACCTGTTGGTCAGCTACGTTATAATTGGCTGGTCTAAGGTTTTTGTGGGGTATCTATGATGAACAGCGGGTTTTATGAAGCAATTGCTATTGCATTTATAGGTGTACTGATAGCTTTGTCTGTGATAAGATTTACGGCGGCATTTTATAAAAATCCTTTGAAAGCAGTTCAACTAATAAGGCTTGACAAAAATTCCATTACAGTCTTCATAATATTCCTCGCAATGAATTTTATCTTTTTGGCAGGTTATCTGTTGCAGTTATTTAATTCTTTAAATAATTCCGATTTATTGGGCATATTAGTTTATGCTTTAGGTACTTCATTTTTCTTTTTTGCTCTTACGAGTATCATATCAAAAAAATACGAACTAGATTAATTTTGGTGTGAACTACTCCAAGCTTACGCATGGAGCTTCTCGCTTCAACGAACTGACTTGCTTCAGTTTATGAAGTAGAGGTCTATTCTCCACTAGCATACTGGCAGGTTCCCTACCAAATAACGCTTTTATGATTATATTTCTTGCTGCGTTTATATCTCTGTCTATTTCTATTTTACAATATGGACATTTGAATATCTTTACCGATAAATCCAAATGCTCTATGTTTTTCTCCTCGCAGACACTACAAGTTTGTGTAGTGTCTTTTGGATTTACTTTTACTAAAATCCTGCCAGCACTTTCAGCCTTGTAGGATAAATATGAAATAAACAAGCTCCAGGCAGCATCATATATACTTTTAGATAGATGGTGATTTCTGGCCATACCTTGGATATTTAGGTTTTCAACTGCGATAAAACCATAGTTTTTCACGTATTCTGTGGATAATTTGTGTGCAAAATCCTTCCTTTGGTTCTGTAGGTGCTCATAAGCTTTGTTTAGTCTTAGCTTTATTTTGTTCCTTCTGTTGGATCCTTTCTTTTTCCTTGCCAATTGCCTTTGAATCAAAGCTATCTTATCTGCCGTCTTCTGCAGAAATCTAGGATTTTCCACAAACCTGTAATTGCTGTCAGCAAGGAAATGCGTTACTCCCACGTCTATACCAACTGCTTTTTCAGAGGTATTTGGCTTAACTTTTATCTGATTCTTTTCTTGATGCGGATTTTCAACTTGGATGCAGGCATACCACTTGCCTGCCCTCTTGCTTATTATTATTCCCTTGACATTGCCTTTTATTTCCCTGTGAAACTCCGCTTCTACTTTTCCTACTTTTGAAAGGATTATTTTCTTGTTTCCTATGATAAAACCGCTTTGATTGTAGAATATTGATTTGAAATGGTCATAACTTTTGAACCTTAGCTTTCCTATTTTGTAGCCTTTCCTCTTTCTTCCTGCTAATGTATGGATGTTGTTCCATAATTGCTGATTTACCATCTGCAATGTCTTTGAGTAGACGTTTTTCAATTCAGGCTTGTCTTCTTTCAGCTTTACTAAAAGCTTTTGGGTGTCATATCTCTTTAGCTTTTTCCCTTCGTCTTTTGCCTTGTTCAGTTCCTCTAATAATTTGTTGTAAGTCCATTGGCATAATTCCAATTGTATATTCAGTTCCGTTTCTACGACTTTGCTTGGATACAACCTAAATTTTTTATAACTCCTCATATTTTATCTACTCTTTTTATGTTTTATACTTTTACCGTCTTTCATCCCCTATCTCACAAAAGGGGAATTCTCGGCGGACTTGTTAAAAAAAGAAATGCTTTTATAAGATTAGTCTTCTTTTAAAGAGCATGTTTAGGAAAAATACAAATAACGTGTTTAAAGGGCTTGATAAAGTAAGAAAGAATCTGGATTTAATTTTAGATAATTTGAAAAATGAAGATCCAGAAAATATTTTGAAATTTCCATATAATGATCTATCGGATTACTTCAAGAATATAAAAATTGATCTTGTGAGAAAAAGAAAGGAAAGTTCAATGTTTCCAGGGAAATCAGGCGATTATATAATAAAGAGTGGAAGCACTTATGACTATGACAGCAGTTTTATGAATGACAGCATTCCTTTGTTTTATATGTCAGGGATATACAGAACAAGGCAAAAGACGAAGG
>JAMDDW010000037.1:7229-7539 GCA_023488405.1 Candidatus Parvarchaeota archaeon
CCTACTGCGTATATAAAACATTTGTATTCAGGTAATTACAAAGTATACTTGAATTATGACATTATTAAGGATCTAGATAACGAATCATTTAAAAAAATTATAGCAGCGACTAGCATTAGGTTATCTGATTACAGAAGTGTTTCTCATTTCAGTTAAATGTTAATGACAGTTAATTATTTATAATATAACTTGTATATAGTTTACAATTAAAAAGTGATTAAAATAACCATATGACTAAGAAATACTCAGATATTGAAAAATTACTGAAATCATTGCCGTATAAAAACGATGCAGACGGCAACCCTACTTA
>JAMDDW010000039.1 GCA_023488405.1 Candidatus Parvarchaeota archaeon
TTGATAGAATCGGCGTGTAAGGACCAAGGCGAAAGCCGAGATCTTCAGCGCACGATTACTAATCAGCCAAAACTTCGTAAATCACACAGTCACATTTAAAACCGGTAATATTTTTTCATTGGATAATAGCGTAAGCTATCTTATTTTTACATAAAGAAAAATTTTCATCAAATAGTGTTCTTGAACTTTGTAAATCTGAAAATAGAAGTTATTAGAAGACCAAATATAGCTATATGTCCGGTAGTGCATAGTATGCATATATGGTGAACCAAGAATATTTCAACGTATATTAAGTAACAGGCAATGCCTGCACCGAATATGCTCAATGCAAATATGGCTTGTGCAAATCTTTTGTTTAGTTTTTCCTTTTTATTGAATAGCCTTAAAACGGAAAGCAAAAGTATCAGTGAAAAGAAACCTATGCCGTAGTAGTACCAGTCTATACCAAAAAGTGTAGAATAATTGCTTGTAACAACCTTTGAGCAGTTTACCACAGAACTTATTATATCGCAGCTGTTTTGCGAGATTAAATTCAGTGTAAATGACAAAAGAAGATAGAGCATTGCAGCAAGGCCAAGCAAGCTAAAGAAAATTGTTATGTAATCTAAGGTTTTCTTATTTCTCATTATAGCCTCAATTTGCAGCTTTCTTTATTGCGTTTATAAGAACCTTTATTGCTTCATCTATCTCTTCTACGTTTTTAGCTCCAGTGCATACTATCTTTCCGGTTCCAAACAAAAGAAAGGTTATCTTTGAATTTACCAGTTTGTAAACTAGGCCTGGGAACTGCTCCGGATTGTATTCTGTTTCATCTATATTGTAAGCTATCTTGTTTAAATCTAATGTTCTGTTGAGGTTTCCGCTCGCAACTATGTTCTGTATGTCTATTTTCCATTCGCTTTTAACAGTAACACCCACTTTTTTCAGTTCTTTGAGAAGCCTTGCCATCGCCGTTTTTATGTCTTCTTTTGACCTCCCGCCAGTGCACACAAGCTTACCGCTACCGAAAACAAGAAATGTTACGTGCATGTCGGGGAACCTGAAAACTAGGCCTGGGAACTGCTCCGGATTGTATTTTGTATTGGGTAGCTTCTTAAGTTTATTCAGAGGTATCTGAACCTTAAGGGAGATACTCGCTACTACATTTTCTACTTTGTATATTTTTGTGTTTACCATTATTTATATGCCTCTATAACGATGTTATTATTTGATATATTTAAATCTTGTATCTTTAATAGTTTTTCGGTTTTGCCCTCCTCGCTGCCTGTTTTTGCTAATATTTCCTTCATTATAGCAGTTTTTATGCTGTTTTCTGGTTCATTGTCTATCGTTATTTGAAGTTTAATCGAATCTGTTCTGTTCATCTTCAACTCTTTTCTTATGTTCTGTACCGCTCTTATTATCTCTCTCTTTATCCACAAAAGCTTAACTTCATCGGTTATCCCTGAGTCTATAAGTATAATGTCTTTGCCTGCTGTAAATTGAACCTCTTCCTTCGTTTTTGGCTTTAGGTCTATCTCCGTAGAAAGTATGCTGTAATCCTTTCCATCAGAGCTTAGTTTAAGTCCTTCTCTTAGGTTTCTTATTACCGTTTCCTTTGTAAGCTCCAGGAATTTTGAGGTAGCAATTGTTATGTCGTTTTGCTGCATCCTCTGCTTTAACTTTGAAAAGTCAATAGTAGGGTCGAAATCATCAGCATTGAGGTCATAGGAAATATGCAGTATGTTGCCCAATCTTGTTATTATGTCTTCAAGGATTTGACCGGAATGGACAGTTGGTATTGCCACTTTTTTAAGCGGTCTCCTAAGGTTAAGCTTTAATTTTTCCCTTGCAGAGAGTATACCCTGCAGGATTTCCATTGTTCTTTCCATCCTGTTTTCTATCTCCTCATCTATAAGTGCTTCGTTTACCGCTGGAAATTCTGAGGTTACTGTGCTACCAATCCTGTTTACCATCTTGAATATTTTCTCTGAGATAAATGGCAGGAATACCGATGTGGATATGGACAGCTCTTTGAGTATGTGTTCAAATGTCTTAAATGCAGTGTAATCATTGTCATCAAACATTCTTCCTTTTGCAAGTTTTATGTATGTCCTGCTTAGATCATTAACCAGAAAATCAGTCAGCTTATTCAGTGCAAAGTCAGTTCTAAAATTATCAAGGTCTGATTGAACCTCTTTTTTTACCCGGTTCCATTTTGATATTATCCAGCGGTCCTCTACTCTTAAGTTAATGTCCTGCGTTTTTTCATTTTTCAGCATTTCCTTTGCAGACACATAAAGATTTCCAAGGTTATAAAACAGGTTTATTGTTTTTGTGTCGTCCTTTAAGTCATTCAAAGTAAAGACAGCTACATCATCCAAGTTGTGCTTTAGCAGGGTAATCCTCAATGCATCCCTGCTGTATCCCTCCTTTATGAGCTCCGATATCGGTTTGTAATTGCCTTCGCTTTTTGACAGCTTGTTTCCGTCTTCTCCGACTATAAACCTGTGCATAGAAACGTTTTTGTATGGCAGTTTTCCAGTGGTTATGTAGCCCATAACAAGCAAGGAATAAAACCAACCTCTTATCTGGTCGTTTCCTTCTGAAATGAAATCTGCGGGGAAATATCTATCGAATTCCTCCTTAGTTGCAGGATAATTTAATGCAGCGAATGAAGCTGAGCCTGAGTCTATCCAAACGTCCATGACATCAGGCACTCTTTTCATTTCTCCGCCGCATTTCTCGCATTTTATTGTTACTTTGTCAACGCTGCTTTTGTGTAAATCCGTTATCTCCTTTAAACCTGCTTTTTCAAGCAGTTCTTTTTTGCTGTTTATAACCAGTGTGTTTTCACACGAATTGCATTTCCATACTGGCAAAGGCGTATTCCAGTACCTTTGCCTAGATATAACCCAGTCCTGTGCATTTGCAAGCCATGATTCAAACATGTCCTCTGAAATTGGTGGGACCCATTTTATGCCTTTTGATACTTTTATTAGCTCGTCCTTTATCTTTGCTATGCTTAAAAACCACTGTTGGCTTGCCCTTGTTATTAATGGAGTTTTACACCTCCAACAATGAGGGTATTTGTGAATGATCTTTTTTTCTGCGAACAATAGTCCTTTTTTATTTAGGTAATCTATTATCTTGTCATTTACGTTAAGCACATCCTCTCCGTTTAGCCATCCGCTTTCCTCAGTAAACTTTCCATTTTCATTAACCGGTGAAAGAATCGGTAAATTGTTTGCCATTCCTATCTTGTAGTCGGATTCACCGTGACCAGGGGCAGAATGAACCAAGCCCGTGCCTTCATTTATTTCAACAAACGGTGTTCCTTCTTCGGATGATACCTCTTTTCCGTCTATTACAATCCCTATCCTATCGGCGTTTTTCTTTATCTGGGGGATATCTTCAAAAGGATGTTTGTATCTTAATCCAACAAGTTCTTTTCCATCTATCTCCCTCAATATCTTGTATTCCTTGCCAAGGTCTTTAAGCACACTTTCCCTTTCCTTTGCTAGAATTACCTTCTTTCCTTCAGTTTCTACCTCGGTGTACTTGAAAGTGCTGTTTACGGCAATGGCCGCATTTGAAGGAATAGTCCAAGGGGTAGTTGTCCAGACTAAAAGGAACCTTCCATCCTGAAGTTCAAACAAAACGTATATTGATTTGTCTTCCTTGTCATAGTACTTGTCTCTTATCTCATAGTTAGACATGGGTGTACCGCACCTTACGCAGAACCATGTTGACTTTAATCCAGTATAAAGCAAATTTTTGTCATAAGCATTCTTTATCCCATACCATACTGACTCTATATACTGGTCTTTGTAGGTCCTGTAAGGCTCATTGTAGAACCAAAGTACGCCGTAGTCAAGTATTATGTTAGTATTAAGTTTAATGTAGCTTTCAACCAGGTTTTTGCACTCTTCTACGAATTTTTCCTCTCCAAAGTCCTTTATTTCTTTTTTGTTTTTTATACCTAGTTTTTTCTCTACGACCACCTCTATTGGAAGACCCTGCGTATCCCAGCCAGGCTGGGCCCTCACATCGAAGCCTTTGAGAAGTTTGTACCTTATTATAGCGTCCTTTATGAATATCGTGTACATAGTTCCCTGGTGCACTTCATTAGTTACAAATGGCGGACCGTCCAAAAAGTAGAATTTGTCCTTTCCCTTATTTCTTTTTAATGCCTTCTCCCAAGTCTTCTTTTTCTTCCAATCCTCATTTATCTTGTTTTCATTCTCCGAAGCGTTATAAAATTCAGCCATAGAACCTTTAATAATTCATTTATTTATATATGTTAACCTCTATAAATTAATATTGTTATGCCTTACAAAGACAACTCTAACATGTTGGATTCTGCAAGAAGGAGAATTGAAGATGTTCTAGCTTCATTGGACCTTGAGAAAATCTTGCCCGAAAGATATCACCAAAGACATAGCAGCAATGGCGCGTTGCATTTAGATGAAGAAGATTTGGGTTATACAAGTGAAGGCCCGTATAATGTCTATCCCTTAATGTACAATCTATTGGTAAGCATAGAGGATTACTCAAATGATTCAAAAGCACTTTACAAAAACGGTATGTTATTGTATTTAGTTGATAATCTAAAGGTTAAGTTCTTCTATGAAAGAACAGAAAATAAACTGAGTAATCCGGCGGCCATATACAATAGGAAGAATAAACAGGTAAACTTCAATGCGAATGTTATAAATTCAATGGAGGAAGAAAGCTTAGGTAACATGTTGAAATTTATATCGGTTTTAAATTATATAATCCATATGAAAGGATAGGTTAATTTCTGCTCCCTATTATTATCTCGCCCTTGGTTCTTACAGAAGGATAAGCAGTTTTGATATTTTCCAGGTTCTTTTGATTGTTCGGAAAAGCTATTCCAACTCTATCGCCTTTTATTATTATATTCTTGCTCTTTAAATCTGTTAAATTGCTGAAGATATAATTTATAACAACTCCAAGCTCTTCTAGTTTAGTCTCTATCTCACAATCATCTTTTGACTGTATTATCCCTTTTATCCTTGAAAATTCGCTTTCTTCAAATCTCCCTTTATATCTTTTATAGTCATTGAAGATCCTTTCCGCAGTTTTGTTAAGTTCATCCGAATTTACTCCCCACATCCTTGAAAGGCCTTGGAGTATACTTTCATTCTTTTCTACATATTCCAAAGCAGGCTTATATGCCTTGAAAACGATCCTTACAACTCCGTCCTGTATTCTCTCAGTTTTTACTATCTTTATCAGTCCGACTTCCCCGGTGTTGTTGCAATGCAGTCCTCCGCAGGCTTCAACGTCATAGTCATCTATTTTAACTATGCGTATGTTTGCGTTCGGAACCACGCCGCCTTGGTAAATAGACATGCCATACTTGCTTTCTGCCTTTTCTCTAGGCATGATAGTTGCTTTTATCTTCATGTTATCAGAGACTACCTCGTTTGCAAGCCTTTCTATTTTGTTTACCTGTTCTTCGTTTAGTCTATCAAAGTAAGTTATATCAAGGTGTGCTTGGTCCACATCTTTCTCTGCTCCGTTCTGGTACACAAACTCTCCCAAAACCCTTCGGCATGCTTGATTTATTATATGGGTAGCAGTATGGTGCCTTCTTAGGAGTTCTCTTCTTTCTGAGTCTATCTTCATCTCTACTTCTTGGTTTTCCTTAAATCCGTTTATGTCATCTAAATAATGTATTATCACGTCATCCTTAATTTCAACGTTAACTACATTGGAATCATTTATCCTACCTCTATCTGATTTTTGTCCGCCCATCTCTGGATAGAATATGGTCTGATTAAGTATGAGCTCGTTTGGCTTTACAACCTTTATTATTTTTGCCCTAGCTTTTTTCAGTTTTTCATCATAGAAAAGTTTTTTAGTGGCTTCCATGCCCTCTATAAACGAATAATCTTTATTTTCAGTCTTTCTCTTCTTTGCCCTATTTATGTCGCTGTAGAACTTTTCCGGCAAAGTTATCTCCTTGCCTTCAATTTCAGCAACAGTTTTTATATCGTCTATGGTAATTCCCTTTGATTCATACAGTTCAAGCATTTCGTTTTCCGTTATCTCCTTCTTATCCAATAACGAGGATATTAGTCTTTCATTTCTTTCCTTGAACTCTTTGTACCTTTCAATTTCCTTGTCTATTACCTGCTTTGTTTCCGTGTTCTTTAACTCTTCAAACCAGCTGCCGAATTCCCTTTTATGCTCTTCTATAACTTCATTTATATCCAAATCCCATTTTTTGCTCTGTATGAAATTCAGTGTTCTGCGCAGTATGTTTCTGAGGTTGTACCCTCCACCAACATTGCTTGGCAGCGCACCGTCATGTATTGCTACTAGTAAAGTTCTGCTGTGATCTGCTATTGAATAAACGGCCTGCATATCACTCAGCAATTTCTTTATTTCCTGCTCATCGGTTTTTGTTTCTTCCGCTATGCTTTTTATTGCATCCTCTAACCCAATCTTCTCAAAGTCTATTTTCCCTATGTATTCATACACCTTTTTTACTTTTTCTTCATCGTAATCTATCCCCGCCTTTCTTTTGATGAACTCCACAACCTTAGGAAAGGTCGCTTCGTATATTGTTGGCGTATTGTTGACTACCCAGGACCACCTTTCAAGGCCTGCTCCCATATCTATTGTTTTTGTCGGTATTTCCTCCAGTTTATTATCGTTTATAACATAGCGCATGTAAACCTGGTTTCCAAGTTCAAGCCCTCCCGCAAAATATTCAAGGCAACTGCCAGCATATCCCGCTCCAGCCCATGCATCCTCTATAAATGTCAATTCATCTTTTTTTATTTTAAGCCCGTTTAGAATCCAATTAGTTATGTATTTTATCGCTTCTTTGTCAAAATAAGTCTTTTTCTTTTTAGTATTGAATGCGGCTTCCTCAGCCATTATGAAACTTGTAAGGTGCCTTCCAGATAATCCAACATTGTTAATGTCATTGAACCTTAAACATATCTGCGGCACAACCAAAGGATTCGCAGGAGGTTCTGCGATTCCTTTTATTACATACGGGGCAAAATCATCTATAGCGGCTTCTACAAAATATATATCGTCCCTCCACCTAGCAACAACAGGGTAGCGTTTTATCTCTTTATGCCCAGTTTTCTTGAAAAAACCTGAAAAATCTTTCCAGATATCTTCATAGCTTGACTTTAAAGAGGATATGTTCTTGTTGAAGAAGGTGTACTCTCCTATGCAATCAACATCACCGCATTTGTCTTTTTCAATGAAACTCCAGAAATTCTTGCCGCAGACCTTGCATTTGTATCTCTTTAATCCTAATTCAATGAGCGAATCAATAGGGATAAGTTCCTTTGGGTTTTCCAGCATTTTTCTCTTAATTATCTCCTCTACTTCCTTTTTTTCCATAACCTTTATTTGTCTATTGGATTATAATTATATGTCAACTATTAATAATATAATGCTGATTTAATATATTTAATGCAAAATGGC
>JAMDDW010000047.1 GCA_023488405.1 Candidatus Parvarchaeota archaeon
TGTTTCTAAATCCATTTTTTCGAAATCTTCTTGGATCTTATTTAAAACAGATTTATTAGCATTATCTATAGTTTTTGAAGAATTTATCAATGTGTTATCCAAGTCAAATATTATCCCTTTTATCCCCATATCCTAAAATAAGCCTCCGACGGGTGCTGGCCCCGCGACCTTCTGCTTACAAGGCAGACGCTCTACCGCTGAGCTACGGAGGCTTAATAAATGCAATTTAATAGTCTATTACATTCAAGTAAACTTATATATTTTATGTTTGGCCTTAATCTATGTTGACACATGGAAGAATATGAAGTAATAGAGCATTTAAAATCTAATCCTAAACTGGCTGAGAATAAATTTTTAATAGTTGCAATAAACTATAAAGAACCAACTTATATAAAATTTCTAAGCGATGTTGATTTTAAGGTGGGGGATAAAGTAACGGTTGACAATAATGACGTATTTTCAAATCAGCAGAAAATTGGCCAGATAAACGAAATAAAAAAGGCAAATGACATAAAGATTGACACTAGGTATGATATTAAGTACACAGGGGGATATTCAATGGATGGTAAGAAAGTTTATCTTGATGAGCATTTTCCTAAAAATATAATTGTAGACGGAAAAACCATTGATACAGTAGAAAGCATTGATAAGCACCATGAAGTTACTGAAAAATGGCTTATAGACGATGCATATGAATATGCATACGCTCATGAGATTGCTACTAAAATCGAAAGAGAGTATGTTGAATCTTTAGGCGTAAACTGGGACAATTACTGCAAGGAAGTAAACAAGAACCTGCATGAAGTTTATGCTTCAAAAGCGGAAAAGACTCCTTCAGACCTGGATTTAGCGCCGTATTTTTACTCAAAGGACGAAAAAGCGTTAAAGGAAATAAGAGAAACAAAAAATTAGTGGCTTCTCCTATTTTTACATTAAAGCATTAATACAATCCCGGGCTACTTTTAATATGGGCGAAAAATTTATAGATGCACATGCTCATATAAGTGATGCTTCATTGTTAGGTATTAAAGAGGAACTAATTGGAAAAATCTCCGAGTCTTACCTAATATTAAATTCCGGTGAAAATAAAGCCGATAGCGAAACAATATTAATAGATAGTAAAAATTACAAATTCTTGCTTCCTTGTATAGGGTTGCATCCAAATGAAATAGCGCATAAGACCTACGACGAAGCACAAGCAGAGTTTGATTATATAACAACTAATATAGATAAGTTCTTTGCAGTTTCAGAAATAGGTTTGGACTATAAAGGAAAAGATATATATCAAATAGAGCAGGAAAAGGAGTTCTTTTATAAAATATTAGGATTAGCAGAAGAAAAAAGCAAGGTTTGTATAATTCATAGCAGAAAAGCAATAGAAGATGTTTTTGATGCGGTTTCTAGCTTTAAAGTAAAGGCAATACTACATAACTTCGAGGGCAATTTAAGACATTTAAACAGAGCTGATGAATTGGGTATAAACATAAGTATATCTACAGGTTTTATGAAGTTTAAGAAGGAAAATATCATCAAGAATGTGGACATAAACAGATTGTTCACTGAGACGGACTCTCCTGAGTTAAGTCCCGATAATGAGATAAACACCCCTCTGAATATACCTAAACTATTAAATTACATATCTAGTATAAAAAAGGTGGAAATAACTGATATCAAATCAATAGTATACCAAAATTTTATGAGGCTGTTCTATGATTGAGTACACTTTTTTAGGTAATTCGCAGGTAGCCCTCTGTAGACTATATCTTTATAACTCATTGGCATGGTGACCATTCACTTGGCTTAGGAGGCATTATACAAAGTTTAAACATGATGAAAAGTAGTAAAACTCTTAAGATATTCGGCCCAAGTGGCACTGGCAGCGGTATAAAAAATATTGTGCTGGCTTATAAATTTTACAATAATCTGGATCTAAAAGCAATTTCATTGAATGCTCCTAAAGAAAAAATAATACTAAAAAACAAAAATTATCAAGTTTCTGCCATAAATGTAAAACATTCAGTTAAATGCATTGCCTATAAAATAAAAGAAAAAGATGTAAGGAATATCTATGTAGATAAACTTGCTAAGAAGGGGATAAAACCTGGTAAATTCTTAAGCAAGCTTAAGGACGGGAAGGATGTCGTGTACGAGGGTATTAAATTAAAGTATAAAGAACTTACTTATCTAAAAAAAGGAAAATCTATTGCTTATGTTACTGATTTAAGATATGATCGCAGTATTATACCTTTTATAAGAGGAGTAGATACATTAATAATAGAAAGCACATTTGGTGAGGAATTCAATAAATCATTTGAGTTTTTCCATCTTAACATAAAAGAAGCAATGTCACTTGCCAAGAGTTCCGGTGCCAAAGAAGTTCAATTTGTACACACTAGTCAAAGGTATGAAAACGATGATTCTATTATCAAAAGTGCGGCAAATCTTTATTCTAAACTAAAATGCAATTTTACTTATTCTTTTCCAAATGATTTTGATAAATTTGTAGTGTAATTAATTTAAGTATTGATCTAACATGATATAATAGAAACTTATTTAAATTTACCATTCTTTATACAAAAGATATGAATTCGTTAACAGTAAGCGTTATAGGGCCTTATAGGTCTGGAAAGTCGACTCTTGTCAACAAACTGCAGCAGAGAAAAGGTGCAGAGGAAGACGTGTCTTTTTTCTTTTTTAAATACGGCGGTAAAAATGTTACTTTGATAGATACTCCTGGGGATATGGACAACCCAACTACTTTAGCTTCAGTCCTTACGTTATCCGATGCTATAATTTTTTGTGTTTCTCCTGAAAATGGAGTTAATCTTCAAGTAGGTGAGCAGATAATAATGGCTAGTTCTATTGGAATAAAACATGGCTTAATATGCATAACAAAGGCAGATATCTCCACATCTGAGGATATTTCCAAACTAGAAAAACAACTTTCTGCAATTATAAAGGGAACCTCCATGGAAAATTTTGAGATTACCGTTATAGATATAAATAATGATCAGAGCATGGCAGATATACGAGCAAAGGTTTCAAACTTCCCATATTCACAAGAAAATATAGAAAAGCCTTTTAAAATCTTTATAGATCATGCTTTTGAATCTAAAGGCATGTCAGTAGCTGTTGGCACTATGCCCACTGGTAAGATAGGTATCCATTCTGAAGGAGTTATCGCACCAGCTCCATTCACAAAAGATATCTCAATAAATTCTATTCAAATTAATCAAGAAGATTTTCAGTCTGCAGAAGCAGGGGACAGAGTAGGGGTTGCAATAAAAGGAGTGTGGCCTTGGGATTTGCCAAGAGGAGTTGAAATAAGAAAGAAGGGCAGTTTTAAGGATATTAATGAAGGGGATTTAACCGTAGACGTAAGCCCGCTATATAAACAAGAGATAAAAGACGATGTAAAGCTTAATTTAATATTAAACTGGCAGAATTTAGTTATAACATTAAGCAATGTAAAGCATGAAAATAATAAGTTAACTGCGCATTTTGTTGCTGATAAGAATTTTTGCTTTGATGAGAATGATAAGATGATACTCATAAACAAAGATCTTCCAATAAGATTTTTGAGGGTAGTCGGTAAAACTGCAGTAATGTAATTTTTATAATATCTTAATAACTACTTATATCATGTCAAACTTAGACAGAGAAGATGAGATAAGGGTTGATTATAGGACAGGCACAAAAGTAATATTCTCAAGCGTACGAAACAATAAACCTGCCGATTTTTATAACCTTTCGGAGGACAAGTGGGAATCTGATGTTTCCAGGTGCCCATTTGAATACGGGAAGGAAAACCTTAACAAGACGATAAAACTTGTAGGTGGCGATGAGCACTCTTGGAAATTAAAAGTTATAGAAAACAAGTTTCCTATGCTTTCCCCTCAATTTGATTTTGTTCCTGAAAACAGCTTTCTAAAGGAAGAACCTGCTTTCGGTTACTGTGAGGTTGTATTTGAAACGCCTTTACATAATGTAAGGTTTTCACAATTGCAGAAAGAGGATTATCTACGCTGGTTAGATGCAATAATAGAAAGGGAAGAGGTACTGTACTCAAAAGCTCGGATAAAATATGTGTTTACTTTTAAGAATGAAGGCCCAAGAAGCGGTGCCAGTTTATCTCATGCCCATAGCCAGATAATGGCATTTGAGGAAATTCCAAAAACAATTAGAGAAGAGCAGGCAAAGATAAAGGCGTTTTACGATAAAAATAAAGAGTGTTTGTATGAGTATGCTATTAACTATGAAAGGAAGAGATTTTTGGCTGAAAACGAGAGTTTTATCGCTTTTGCACCCTTTGGATCAAAAATGAGCTCAGAGTCGGTTATCCTACCAAAGAGACATATAAATTATGTAGGCCTTTTGTCAGATCGGGAGAAATCAGATTTTGTAGATATTCTTTCAAAGGTTATAAAGACAAATGATGTTCTCTTCGGCAGGCTTTCCTACAATTTGCTGTTTCACGAGCTTAAGTCTGACAACAGCTTTCATTTCCATGTAGAGATATGCCCGAGGGTAATTACATTTGCAGCAGTAGAATTTATAGGATTCAATACAAACCAGTTATTTCCTGAGAAATATGCTGAGATGTTTAGAGGGGATCTAAAGTAAATTTATATTATAATTTTCCTCTACATAGCTATATACAAGCTCTCTAAATTCTTTGCTATAAAATTTAAGCGAACTCTTAAATTTCTCAAGGTTCTGTTTTTCAAGGTTGTTTTCTATCCAATGTTCTATTCTGCCAAAGTCTCGGCATTTGTAAATTTTAGAGTCTATAAACAAACCATATGCCTTTTTATTCTCTTTTTTGCATTGTAAGGACATAGCATCGGTTATATTTAGCTCGTTGTCTTTTCCTTTACCAACTTCTTTTAAGTATTTAATGCTGTCTTTATTCAATATGTACACTCCTCCCCACATTACATTATAATTGTCATCAATTCTTTTTGCAGTGTCTAAAATATAGTCATCAGGTTTTTCTATGGCTTCTTCCATTTCTATCAGCATATCATCAAGTTTCTTGCCTATTACAAATCCACTTTTTTTGGCGTCATCCTTTTTAACGCTGTATGCAGAAAACATTGGCCTACCACTGAAATGACTTATTATCGTTTTGAGATAATTATCCCCGTTTGCACTTTCTATAATCAAATCTCCTAGTAGGACTACGTAATCCTGCCCTTTTAATTGGTCCTCCGCAGCAAGTATTGCATCGGCAGTACCTTTTGGTTTTTTTGTTATAGGGTCTTCTTTTTGATATATAATCTCTATGTTTATGTTCTTTAATTCAGGATCTTTACTTAGATTTTTCAAGTATTGATTTTGTAGCTTAAAAGATCCATTATTATCCTCGTCTCTTCTAGTTACGACTATAATTTCTTTTATACCTGCCTCTGTAAGACTTTTAATATGGTGATAAATTAGGGGTTTGTCTGCGTAAGGAAGGAATGGCTTCGGGGTGTAGTTGCTAAATGGTTGAAGATGACTGCCATTTCCGGCAGCTAGAATTACGGCTTTGCCGATTCTTTCATCCGCCATAATATAAAAGCTAGATGAAATAAACTTATATTAATACTTATTTTTTAATTTTTGAGCTTAATCAGCCAAGAAGTATATTTTCAGTTATCAAAGCAGGAAGTTTGCTTACCTCTGCTTCATCAAAATCCGTTTCTTTTGTCAATAACTCTCCTATTATTTTTTCAGCTTCCTCTTTAGAAATATTACCTTCGCTTAAATCTTTGCTTACTTCTCTGTATCTTACTGAATCAATCATAGGGAAATTCTCATAGGTTTTTATGTATGCTTGCATCTCCTATTTGTAATCTTTTCCTTCTTCTAAATTTATTATCTCTTCCCATAGTTTGACTTCTTTATCCGCAGTTTCGTTGCTGTCGGAAGCGTGCACTAAATTTACTCCTTTGGTTGTACCATATCTTCCTCTTATAGACAAAGGATCGGCCTTTTCGCACATTGTCTTTCCCAACAAAGTTCTTACCTTTTCAACTACGTTATCGCCGCTTGCGATTATTACTGCGAGTTCAGTAGATGACATAAAATTTACTAAGTTATCATAAAAGAATTTTCCTTTATGTTCCACATAATGTCTATCTGCTAAGAATTCCTTTTTAGGTTTTAACACCTGGAAAAATTTTATGTCAACTCCGAGTTCTAGTATGCTTTTTAATGCTCTTGCGCCTGAGTATCTTCTTACCATTCCGTCTGGTTTAAGCAATATTAACATTTTTTCCATTTTTTAATTAATTTTTTATACTATAAATAGGTTATATATTGATTTTTAAAAATTAAGGTCTTAGAATATTTTGTAAAAATAATTAGTTAACTTTATTAGTGATAATAACATATTTACTATAATTAACTAGAGGTTAAAACTATGAGATCACCAATATGCGCTTTTTTAGGACATGTAGACGCTGGAAAAACCAGTATAATGGATGCAATAAGAGACACAATGAATGCATATAAGGAAAGCGGAGGCCTTACCCAAAACATTGGTTCAACAGAAGTCCCAACTGACAGGATAAAAGAAATAGCAAGCGATCTTCTCGCTAAATTTAATATAAACATAAAAGTTCCAAGCATACTTTTTATTGATTCTCCAGGCCATGAAGCTTTCGTTACTTTAAGAAAAAGAGGGGCATCAATTGCGGATATAGTAATATTAACTGTAGATATTACAGAAGGTATACAAAATCAAACAATAGAATCAATAGAAATACTGAAATCATATAAGACTCCTTTTCTGATAGCACTTACAAAAATTGATACAATAAGGGGGTTTTATAAGCAAGAAAATAAATCTTTTCTAGAATTTATAACAAAACAGAATCAGGATTATATCCAGAAACTTGATGAAAAGATATACAATCTAATCGCTGATTTTTCAATTTACGGCTTTCAGGCCGAAAGATATGATAGAGTAAAAGAATTCACCAAAGAGATCTCAATAATTCCACTGTCCTCAATCAATAGCATCGGGATAAAAGATTTAATAGTAATGATAATAGGGTTAAGTCAAAGGTATTTAGAACTTGACAAGCAGGAATCAAATAGTGCCGCTATCCTAGAGGAAAAAAATGTAAAGGGATTAGGCAAAGTATACGATGCCATAGTTTATTCTGGAAAAATTTCTGTTGGGGATAAAGTAATAGTTCAAGCCCAAGATGGCACAGTTGAAAATAAAATAAAAGGAATTATGCGTCTTATCCCTATGGAAGAGAGTCGGGAAAAT
>JAMDDW010000041.1 GCA_023488405.1 Candidatus Parvarchaeota archaeon
TGAGATAATAAAAGATTAGGAGATATTTATATATAATCCAAAATGATTAATCTATTGAGGTAAACTTATGGATGATATACAAATGAATAATTCACTTAGTCAAGGGATAAAAGGGATAAAGTACGATGCTAGTAAAACTAAGGAATTCGATAAGTCTTTAGAAGAATTAATAGCATCAAGAAGGGCAAATATAAAAGTCGTAGGAGTCGGCGGTTCCGGAAACAATACTCTCAACAGAATGTTTGAAGTCGGTATAAAAGGGGCGGAATTCATAGCGGTCAATACGGATGCGGCAGACCTACTTTGCACTCCTGCTGATAAAAAGATACTTATAGGAAAGGAATTGACCAATGGACTGGGTGCTGGTGCAGATCCCGCAGTTGGTGAAGCTGCTGCAAAAGAACAGGAACAGGAACTCAAGGAAGCTCTTCAAGGAGCAGACCTAGTTTTTATATGCTGCGGTATGGGCGGTGGAACAGGTACTGGCGCAGCGCCGGTTGTTGCATCAGTTTCAAAGAAAATAAACGCGCTTACTATAGCAGTAGTCACTTTACCATTTAAAGCAGAGGGAAGAAGAAGAATGAACGCAGCAGTGAATGGCGTTGAAAAACTTAAAAATACGGTAGATACATTGATAACGGTTCCTAATGAAAAGCTTATGGCTATTGCTCCAGGATTGCCTTTGCCAATAGCATTGAAGATAGCGGATGACGTTCTTACAAATGCCGTTAAAGGGATAACAGAATTGATAACTAAACCTGGTTTGATAAATGTCGATTTCGCAGATGTAAAGAGGATAATGTCAAACGGTGGTGTAGCCCTTATAGGGACAGGCGAAAGCGATGCAAAAGACAAGAAACTTGAAACCGTTGTCGAGAAAGTGCTAAATAATCCGCTTATAGATGTTGATGTTTCGACTGCAAAAGGGATGCTTATAGATGTAAGCGGAGGGCCTTCACTTACTCTTGAAGAAGCAAACAAATTGGTTGATCTTATAGGTCAGAAACTACCTGATGACATAAACATAATCTGGGGCGCACACATCTTTCCGGATTTAAAGAATACTGTAAAGGTTTTGGCCATAATAACAGGCGTAACTTCCAAGCAGATAAGCGGCAAATCGATAGCAGAGGACCAGCAGTTAAAGGAGAAGCAGGAAGTTGAAGACGAGCTGGGCATAACCTTCCTAAGTTGATTATGGATGAAAACAAGAGTCTTGCAGACGCTAATTTGAATGATTCAAACAAGCAGCAGGAAACAGTAGAAAGTGATGCAAAGCCTGCGGAAAACGTTCAGAACAATGAAAAGACTGTGCAACCAGTTAATTCTAACAATAATCAAGGCAATGCTCAAAATACGGTGCAGAATAATAATCAGAAAAAGCCCGCAGAAACAGCTGTACAAAGCAATGTAAACAGCAGCCGCAAGGAAGAAAAGCAGCAGGTAAAGAAAAGAAGGTTCCATTTATATCATGTTAAAAATGCGATAAAGAAGGCTCATCCAATGAATATAAAGGCAAAGCTGGAGCATTACAGGTTTGAATATAGCAGGATACTCCACCTTGCAAGAAAACCTACAAAACAGGAATTCAAGGAGCTTTCCATAATGGTTATTATAGGCACATTCATAATCGGCGTACTTGGTTTTATAATACAGATGATAATCCAGGTTCTCTAAACATTATAAGTAAATAATAAAATTATTTCTTTGCTGTCAGTAAATTGAATAAATAAGAAACTATAAATGAATTGAAGGCAACATAATAGTATGTCCACGGTCTTTAAGTCTGTTTCATCTAAGATTTACAGTAAAAATTTGGCAAAGGAGAACGCCAGTGTTTCAGTAGATAAGAATATACTTAACATAGTGGACATATTCAGAGGAGAGACTCCCAGAATGAAGTTCATAAATGACTCGCTAAAAAGGGGGTTGGGCCTATTTGAAGCGGTGTGGATATTCAGAAAAGAATTGCTGGAATTGAGCCTGCACAAAAAGGTTATTGCAAGGGTCGGCAGGAGCTCAATAAAACCATTACACAAGCATTCAGGTTTTGTAGAGATAACGCAGGAAAGCATAGAATTTTACAACAAAAAACTTGATACGCTCATTATGAGAGTCGAAAAGAAATCAATCTCGGAAATAAATGTTGGTTATGATAAGCTTTTTAAGAAAGAGTTCTACCCCTATTCTCCGCCTTTGCGTTTTATCTTTAACGGAAAGACAGTATACCTCTTTTTAAGGCTGCCCGGCGAGAAAAAATTCAAGGGTGATGACAAACTTTTTATAGGATTAATAAGCGATTGATATGAAGAAAGACAGCGAAATAAACAAAGAGGAACAATTCAGAAAATTATCTTCAAGCAAAAGCGGTCTTTCAGAAAAAGAAGCGGATGAAAGACTAAAGAAATACGGTTACAATGAGATTGCAAGCAAAAAAGTGAATCCCATAAAAAAATTTCTTTTAAAGTTTTGGGGCCCGATACCATTAATGCTTTATATTGTTATAGGAATCTCATTTATTCTAGGAAAAAGCATAGATGCATATATAGTCATTGGCCTTCTTTTGTTTAACGGCATAGCCGGTTTTCTGGAGGAGTTCAAGGCAGATAATACCCTCGAGCTTTTAAAGAATAAGTTATCGGTAAACGTCAACGTTCAAAGAGATAATGAATGGAAAAAGATGCCTGCTAAATTGTTGGTACCTGGTGACATAATAAGGATAAGGCTGGGTGATATAGTCCCTGCAGACTGCCTTATAATAGAGGGAGATTATCTTTCAGTTGATCAGTCAATGCTAACTGGCGAATCGCTTCCTGTTGATAGAAAAGAGGGAGACACTATATTTTCATCATCAACTGTAAGAGAAGGAGAGGCCACAGCCCTGGTTTTAAAGACGGGAAAGGACACTTCATTCGGTAAAACAGCAGATCTTGTAAGGATAGCTGGCGGCAGGATGCATTTAGAAAACGACATTTTGAAGCTCCTTAAATACCTTATCTATGTAGATCTAATGCTCATAGCCGCCGTTTTTATAGCTTCTTATATATCACACATAAATCTGCTTACAATAGTTCCATTTTCCCTTCTTATACTTTTGGCTTCTGTGCCTGTGGGATTGCCAGCAGCATTTACAGTTGCGATGGCATATGGTACTGAAAGACTGTCATCAAAAAACATTCTAGTAACGAAGCTTGAAGCAATTGAAGAGGCATCTACTATGAATGTAGTATGCCTTGATAAAACAGGCACAATAACGGGTAACCAGCTTTCAGTATCTGATCCATTTGGCTATGGGAAATTCTCAGTACAAGATGTTCTTTTTTATGGGTCTATAGCATCTAGAAGAGAGGATAACGATGAGATAGACAATGCAATAATCGACGGGCTTAAAAAATACGATACTAAGAACTTAGAATTGAACTACAAACTGGTAAAATTCACACCGTTTAATCCAGCTACAAAAATGTCACAGGCAGATGTCATACTCAATGGTAAAAAAATGTCCGCTATTAAGGGCTTTCCTGCGATTATAATGAAGAAATGCTCCTTAGATTCTTCGGAAACAAAAAAAGTCAATGCTAAGATAAAGGAGATGTCATTAAAGGGCTACCGTACCATAGCAGTAGCTGCTAAACTAAGCGACAGAAAGGAATGGTCCTTTGTTGGTATAATACCATTAAACGATAAGCCAAGGGAAGACAGTAAAAAGCTTATAGAAGAGCTTAAAGCGCTGGGAATAAAGACAAAGATGCTTACCGGAGACAACATTGATACTGCAAAGGAAATAGCCAAAGAGGTTGGAATAGGAGAAAAAATACTTGATGTTAAGACTTTGGAGGGATTAGATGAAAAGACTCTTTCAAAGTTAATTATAGAGCATGACGGTTTTGCAGGAGTATTCCCAAAGGACAAGTATACAATAGTAAAGGCATTGCAGGATGCAGGTTACCACGTAGGAATGACGGGAGATGGAGTAAATGATGCACCTGCTTTAAAGCAGGCAGAAGTAGGTATAGCTGTTTCAAATGCAACCGACGTTGCAAAAAGCGCGGCAACAATAGTTTTAACCTCCCCAGGGATAGAGCCGATAGTGAATGCCGTAAAAGAAAGCAGGTCCATATTTGAGAGGATGATAAGTTATACCTTGAACAAGGTAACTAGAATATTCCAGATAGCATTTTTCCTTTCGATAGCATTTATAATACTCAGATTCTTACCGATAAGGGCCATACAGCTTATCTTAATGATATTCATAAACGACATAGGGAGTATAGCATTGTCGACTGATAAGGAAAGTTATTCCAAGAAACCAGATGCATGGGACATAAAAGCAATATTCTTTGCTTCCATTCTTTTTGGTGCAATGGCCATAATTGAAGTGTCTTTGCTTGCTTATTTCGGCCTGTTTTATTTCCATTTAAGTCACACTTCATTTGAAACATTCATGTTCGTTGCGTTTATATTCTCCATAGAAGCGCTTCTTTTATCTATAAGATCTAGAAGAAGGTTCTTCCACTCTAGGCCAAGCATACCTGTAATAATGCAAATAGTTCTTGCTATTATCATAACTTTCATAATAGCAAAATTCGGAGTATTAATGTCAAGCATAAGTTCATACTATATATTACTTATAGGAATTGTTGCAGTTGTTTTCCTTTTAGTAACAGATGTTATCAAGGTATTTGCTTACAAAAAAGACAAGGAGTTCTCCCTTCTTTAATAACATGAAAACAAATAATTCACTTACATTTATTTTTTCTTTTTTATTCTCTTATCTTGTTTATTTTTTGCTTCATAATTTTTATCTATACTATTATGCCATCCCAATTGCCGTGCTTTCTTCCTTGCTCCTATTGGCTTACACTTCACGCAAACATTATTTTTATATTGTGTTTGCAATTCTCTTGATATTTGTATTTTCAGGAGTGTTTCCAATTAAATTTTCACTTGAAATAATCTCTGTAAGTATGCTTATTCAATCGCTGTTTATTAAAAAATTAGCAATAAAAACCGTTAATCTAAGCAGTAAACTGGAAATAAGAAGAGATTTGGTTCAGATTGTTATAGGAGCCATATTTCTTTCAATTCTTGTCTTCTCTTACAGATGGATTCTGCTTGCATTGGTTTTTTTAGGCATATTAGCAGCACATATCATATATGTTTACGGCAGGAAAATGAAGAAATTAGTAAACCTGCTTGAAAGGGATGGAGTGATATTCGGTTCCGGGGCAATATCGATGGCTGTTGGTGCTGTTTTACTGCTTGGATTCATAAACCGCTTTGATTTTCTTTTTTTCAGTCTTTTTTCTTTGTTGATTTCGGATCCGATAGCTACAGTGGCAGGCTTGAAAATACAGAAAAAGCCGGGCAGGAAATCTATTAGCGGCAGCATGGCCTTTTTTGTCTCTTCTTTGGTTCCGGGCGTTGTATTTTTCGGCTTATTTGGTGTTATCTTTGCGTTAATTCTTTCTTTAGCAGAGAGATTCAGTCCAATCGATGACAACATCTTTATAGCTGTCATAGCGGTCCTTTTATCGCTTGTTTTTTTCATATAATTTAAATATTATAAAAACAATAAAGAGAAATGTCAGGCATATTTTCAAGCGAGCTTTTCATTGAGTTTTCTACGATTCTTATCTTTCTTTTGACTGTGCCTTTAGCTTCATTAATGACTTACAAGTTTCTAAAAAAGAAGGGGAAAAGCCAGCTTTATTGGTCAATAGGGCTTTGGCTGTTTGCTATAGGCGTTTTACTTGAAGTTATTTTCTCCTTTAACATATACAATGCTTTTTTGATAAAGACTTATCTAGCAGCGGTTGCATTTTTGGTCAGCTTTTTAGCTCTTGGTTCTACGGCATTGCTTAAAAACAAGAAAGTCTTCAACTACTACGGTATATTCTTCATTTTGTCTGCAGTATTTGTTGCATACTCAATGATAACAGCAAACATAGGCAATGTGCTTACAAACTATGTGGTGTTTGGAGTGCTTCCTCTATTAGTGGTAATCTCTTCATCGGTAATGACCTTTCCTGCGGCGGGAATGCTTATCGCCGTAGCAGTACTATCATATAGAAAGACATCTAACAAGAAGATGCTTTCGATAATTGCAGGGGTTGTGATAGTAAGTATTGCTGGTTCCCTTTACATCGCCCATTTTCCCGCATTTTTATATTATTCTGAATTTATCGGCATACTTCTTCTTTGGTTGGGCTTCATTTGATTTTCCATTAAAAGTTGTAATCAAGCAGGGAAAAATATAAAAGCTCAAAATAAGTTAAATTAAATGCCAGCAAAGTTCGTAGTAGTACTCGGATCAATAATGAGCGGTTTAGGCAAGGGAGTAGTGTCTTCCTCTATAATGAAAATACTAGACATGTATGATTTTAAGGTTCTTCCAATAAAATTCGACGGATATTTGAATTATGACTGCGGTACGATGAATCCTTATCGGCATGGAGAGGTCTTTGTATTAGATGACAAGGGAGAAGTGGACATGGATTTTGGTACGTATGAAAGGTTTCTTAATCGTAGCCTAACAAGCAGTTCCTCTATAACGGGAGGAAAACTTTTCGGCAGTATAATAGAAAAGGAAAGGAAGGGGGAATATCTCGGTGAGGATGTTCAGGTAATACCACATCTCACGAATGAGATACAAGAAAGAGTAAAGGACTTTGCGGAAAAAAACAAGCTTGATTTTGTTGTAATAGAAGTTGGGGGAACTGTTGGAGACATTGAAAATGGTTATTTTATAGAGGCAATGAGGCAGCTTTCACTCAAGGAAAAAGTAGTATTTGTTGACGTTACATACATACCAAGATTAAAAACAGTTGGCGAGCAGAAGAGCAAGCCAACACAATCTGCATTTAGAACATTGATGGGAATGGGTATAATCCCGCAGTTTTTGATATGTAGGACAGACGGGGAGATGAGTGACAGCATTAGAAAAAAGCTTGCAATGTTCACAAGTCTTGATGAAAGCAGGGTGATAAACGACCCAGATATGGATTCTCCTTATCAATTACCTCAATATTTAATAGATCAGAATTTTGACAAGATACTTTTACAATCGTTC
>JAMDDW010000029.1 GCA_023488405.1 Candidatus Parvarchaeota archaeon
GTTTTTTGTCATTTTATCTTGGATACATATCAACTTTCATATTAAGCATAGCTTTCACGTTGTCTTCAATATTAGTATTCAACAGAGCGTATATTGATGGCCATAAAATAAGGGATTTCGGGAATAAAGTTTGATTACCTTAAAATTTATATATTATCTCGTTTCATTAAAAATTAATGACTTTAAAACTGTCATCAGTTATTAAAAAAAGCAAAGAAAAAGAATCAGCAATAAATTTAAATGAATTTAAAAATTATGAAGTTCTGTTGAAGTACCCAAATAAAATTAAAAAAGGGGACATAGTGCTAAATGCGGGGCTGACTAATGACATTTACTCCGGAATTTATAACGGCAGTTTTACGAAGCGATTTTTGTCAGAAATTTATGGCATATATGTAAATAAGGAATTTAATAAATCTTCAAATTTATATGAAATTTATAAAACTGCAAGGTCTACAGCTGGTAATAAGAAAGGTTTGGATAGAGCTTTGGCAATAGCAGATTCGGTTTACCTGCAGCTGTACTATCGTATGATTGAATATACTGACAGTTACAGCAAAAAGAATGGAATAATAACAAGTGCAGACCTGTTGTATTTTGATGGGGCCAATCAGCACAAAGGGAAAGCAATTTACCTAGATTATTTGTTGATTGATGGCCCGTTTCTATGCCATGAATTTGCGGTTACTTTGAATGTTGTCCTTGGCAAAGAAAAAAGAAAAACAGGCTTAAAGCCATTTTATGTAATGGGCATGATTGAAAAAGGTGGAGAAATGGCTGAGCACTGCTGGGTGGAACTGAGAAATGGGAAAGGCAAAAGAATTCTGCTCGATCCTATTTCAAATGTTGTGCAATCCTTGGATCAGGGGCAAAAATATGTGGTTTCTAATAATGGCGTAAAGTACTGGATAGACAATGGCCCCTTTATACTAAGAAAGAGCCATTTAACAAAATAAAAGAAATTTAACATAGGAGCAGCATATTCTTGTATGTTACAGTTGATTTTTTCAGTAATACTAGACACAATGTACTCTTGGACAAGAATGCTTATAGCACTATTAATTTCAATGGTAATTGCGTTGTTTACCGGAATAGCTGTGGCAAGATCAAAAAAATTGAACAAAGTTTTAATGCCTGTTGTAGATATACTGCAGACCCTGCCGATACTTGCATTCTTCCCCTTTGCAATATACATTTTCGTATTTTATCTTCCAGGTTCAATAGGTGTAAATGCCGCAGTTGTATTTTTGATAGTAACAAGCATGCTATGGAACATTATATTCGGTGTCTATCAAGCAATAATTTCACTACCCTCTGAATACTTTGATATGGCAAGGATATACAAGCTCAATCTTTATCAAAGGCTTAGGAAGATATTCATACCGGCCGCGCTTCCCAGAATGTCAGAGCAGATGAGTTTATCATGGGCAATCGGACTCTTTTACCTGGTTACAAGCGAGATATTCTCCGTAGGAACTAAGAACTATGCAGTAAAGCATGGCATAGGGGTTGAGTTTGTAAAGGCGGCTGCAACCGGCAATCCTTATCTTTACATTTATTCAATAATAGTGTTTGTTTTATTTGTTATTGCAACCCGCTTATTGCTATTTGAAAGGTTTGACAGGTTTGCAAATAGATATTATCTAAAAGACTATAAGAAAAGAAAAAAGGACAGGTTTACTTTTAATTATTTTAGAGGCAGAGGAATAAAGCTGGATGAAAAAACTAGACATAAGTTAGCTTTGACGGCTCGTATATTTTTTTATGCGCTGCTTGCATCAATTGTCGGTTTCATAATATACGAGGCAATGCCGTTTGTAAATCTGCAGTTATTAAGCAAGCTTGTTGGATATGAAGGATATTCTCTTTTGTCGTTACTTTTTTCATTTCTCAGGGTTTGGGGAGCATTTATTGCAATAATCGCTATTTCAATTCCATTAAGCATAAAGGTAGTATTCCTTTCAAACAAGACAAAAAGGTATCTTCTTCTATTCCAAATATTTGCATCAATACCCGCTACTATACTCTTGCCTGCGATAGCAGAATTGGTCTATGGAAACTCCGAGTTGTTGGCATTTATAATCTACTTTTTAAGCGGATTGTGGTATGTAATTTTTAGCATAGTTGCAACTACAAAATACTTGCCAGAAAGCATAGATGAAGTAAAAAGGGTCTTCCATCTTAATGGGATAGTTGCATGGAAAAAGATATACTTAAAGGCAATTATGCCGGGAGTAATAACCGGCGCAGTAACAGGAATAGCCGCTGAGTGGAATGCAAGCATAGTTGCGGAATATTTCTCTGCAGGCAGCGGTAAACTCATAACTTCAGTGTCTATAGGGATAGGCAAGGCATTGAATGTGGCTTTAGCCAATAATAATCTTCTTTTGATGGGTGTGCTTCTTGCTAATATGGTTGCAATGATAATTATTATAAACTATTTCGTATGGCGCAGGTTATATAACAGAGTAAATTCAGTTTATTCATAAGTATGGCATTCTTAAACGTTGAAAAAATAAATTTTGCTTATCCCAAAAGCGGATTAACGGTATTAGACGGAATATCCTTTTCAGCAAACGAATTAGAGTTCGTTTCCATAATCGGCCCGTCTGGCTGCGGAAAAAGCACTCTTTTAAGGATAATGGCTGGTTTAATAAAGGCAGACAGCGGAAGTGTAGTACTGGCGGGAAAGAAAATAAACGGGCCTTCCAGTAGCATTTCTTTTGTTTTTCAAGATTTTGCGCTTTTGCCGTGGCTTTCAAACCTTGAAAACGTGAAAATAGGCCTGGCCTCAAAGCCGATGACAGAAGATGAAAGAGAGAAAACAGCATTGGAGATGCTTTACAAGCTGGAATTGAAGGGCTTTGAAGATGCCTATCCGAATCTTTTAAGCGGGGGGATGAAGCAAAGGGTTGGGCTTGCTCGCGCTTTAGTGTCAAACCCTATCTTGCTTTTGATGGATGAACCTTTTAGCTCACTGGATGAACTTACTGCAAATAGCCTTCGTAAAACTGTTGTTGAGGTTTTGAAGGACAAAAAAACACTGCCAAAGGCCATTGTAATGGTGTCTCACAACATAGAAGAGGCAGTTGAGATGTCGGATAAGATAGTTGTTCTGTCAAATAAGCCTGCTGTTGTAAAAAAGGTATTAGAAGTAAGGATAAAAAGACCAAGGGACAGAGGGAGCAGGGAATTTAGAAAGAAAGTAAATGAGATATACTCAATCTTTGCCGAGTAAATCTTTTTTGCCGGCAATTTTCCAAATGTCATTCTCATGGTCATATACAAGTATCTCAAGCCTTATACTTATCACTAGTAGGTCTCTTTTGAAAGCTTCTATTCCAGACAGGTTGTCTCTGTATGTTATTACTCCTTTTTTTATTAGATCCTGAAATAACTCCGTAGTCGTTATCTTATTGTTTTTTCTTATCACCTTTATTATCTCTATGAACGGCTCCATTTTTAGCAAACTCTTTTTTATCTCTGCATTTATCTCGTGGAAGTTCTTTTCTTCGAGTTTTTTATTGAGTCTTATCTCCCCTTTGTTTATTTTTACGAATCCAAGTAGTTTGCAGGCTTGCAGTATGTTGACAAGGTCATCTGCCTGTTCCAATACCTCATCAGAAAGCTTCTGCAGAGAGATTTCGCCATTATATTCCTTTAGTATTGAAATTATGCCCTGTATCTGACCTATCTTTATGTTTAGAGGAAAAAGCCCTTTCATACAAATTGTAACAGTCTGTTCTATTTATTACTTTAATTGTTTACATAAAAACTATTTAACCGCGGGTTTTGATTAATAACTATGGCTGCAGAGATGAAAAACTTTAACGGGGATGCGTTGGGCATCCTTTTTGTAATTCTTATTCCCGCGGTTATAGGTTATCTGTTTTCAATTGTGAATTTATATGCTGGGATTGGGATTGCAGTATTTCTTTTCATTGTGTTTTTAGTGGCTGCCATAAGGATAGTTAATCAATGGAATAGGAAAGCGGTGCTTTCATTTGGAAAGTATGTCGGTATAATGGGGCCCGGGATACACATTCTAATACCATTTGTGCAGACCACTCCCATTACATTAGATTTGCGTGTAATCAACACTATTTTCAAGGCAGAAAAGACGCTTACTAAGGATAATGTTCCAGTCGATGTAGATGCACTTCTTTTCTGGAAGGTCCTAAATTCAGAGAATGCTGTTTTGAACGTTCAAATATACAGGGATTCCGTTCAATTGGCAGCGCAGACGGCTTTGAGAGACATAATAGGAAAGACAGAACTATCGGAAATGCTTGCAGGCAGGGATGTGATAGGCAAGGACGTAAAGAATCTGATACAAGACAGAGTGGCAGATTGGGGAATAGAGGCAATATCCGTGGAAATAAGAGATGTGAGCATTCCTCCTGATTTACAGGATGCAATGGCTAGAGTGGCAGTAGCCGACAGGGAGAAACAAGCAAGAGTTAAATTAGCAGAAAGCGAATCTCTTGCCGCGGATAAAATAATAGAGGCAAGTTCAAAGTACAAAAAAGACCTGTTTGCAATGCAGCTTAGATCTCTTAACATGATGTATGAAATAAGCCTGAGCGGCAAAAATCTTATGATATTTATTCCAACTGATAGCAAGGGATTCAGCATACCTACGCCAGTAGGCGTAGAGGGAATAAAGGACCTGTTTGAGAAGAGCAATGCAAAGAATTTGCCCGGCAAAAATGACGAAAAAAAGGAAGAAAAAACACAGAAAGATAGCTGATTTAGCTTAAAAAGACAAAAACCAAAAGTTTATTAAATACAATTTTCTATATTATTACATAGTAATTACTATGGCAGAAATAAAAAGGATACCTACAGGGGTACACGGCCTCGATGAAAAGATAGAGGGCGGATTTGAAGCCGGTTCTGTAATAAGTCTATTAGGTGGGCCTGGATCCGGAAAGTCACTGCTTGGGATGTCATTCTTGTACGAGGGCTTAAAGAGATACGAAACTTGTCTTTTAGTATCATTTGAAGAAAGTGTTGATGATTTAATACTAGATATGGAGGCGATTGGTTTCAATGATATAAAGAATTTTATCTCTAATAAAAAGCTAATACTTTCATTTAATTCTCCGATAAACTTTGAATACTTGGGAGTGCTTGATGTAATTCAGGAAAACAAGGTTTCTAGGGTAGTGATTGATTCTTTGTCTGCAATCTCAATGTACATGGATGACCGGGGCAAATTCAGGAAATTCATGCTGGATCTGGTTACTGAGCTTAAAAAGTTCAAGGTAACTGCAATAGTTACTGACGAGCAGCCACAGATTTCTGATAATGACACGCTTTATTTCAGCGGTGAATACCTTTCAGATGCAGTGATAAAGCTTTTCTACACTGGTTTAGGTGGCGATTTTGACAGAAGCATGCAGATAATAAAGATGAGAAGAACAAACAACGATAGGTCAATGCTTCCAATGAGGATAGACAAGGGCGGCATATATGTCAAGTGATTCTAATCCCAAGGACTTCTTAAACAAAATGCTTCTAACTGGAAATATAACCTTTGACGGTAAGCATCTTTTGTTAATGGGCAGGCCAGGTTTATTGCTAAATGCAGATATACTAGTCAGTTTATATGGATACCTTTTAAAGTACGATAAAAATGTACTTTTTAATGCGGGTGTTAAGTCAATTAATGATATAATAATAGATTATAAAAATAGATTTAGTGATATAAACAAAATTTTTTCTTTATTATCCGAGATAGTAGAAACTTCCGGCCTTGGAGAGTTTGATTTTGTTTTCGAAAAGTCAAATTCTATTCTTAGAGCTAATAATTCAATTATTCCAATAAGGTATTTGACGCTTTTTGGAAAATCAGATAAACCCGTTTGTTTCTTTTTGGCAGGAATGTTTTATCAGTCTTTAAAGATAGTATTTAACAAGGATTACAAAGTTGAGGAGGTGACGTGTATAGCTAAAGGAGACAATATATGTACTTTTTTAGCTAAAGAAATTTAATTATGAAACCTAGTTTAAAGAACACATTAGAATATGCATTTAAAAACGTTGATTTTTATAAGCAGGATAAATACAAAAAAATATTATCTGAGAATAGAGGCAAACTTGACCACATTCTCCTTTCACGATTGCCAATAATCGATGGAAATTATTTTTTGAACGATTTTTACAGGTTCATTCCATCTAATCCGAATTCATACATATTTGACTTTGAAACCTCCGGTTCATCTGGTACTCCAAAGAATATCCCTGTAGATGTTAATTTTGTGAACGATTATGTTACTGGAGTTATAAATATTTTTAATGATATACTTAATGGGGCTCCAAAATTTTATATAAATATAGCGCCTCCAAAACCAGCAATAAGTGGAGTTCTTATGAGTAGATTGGTTGAACTAGTAAATGGGATTGAATTTGTTCCTGGACCGGGGCAGAGAATTTTAGATGTTTTGCGAAATGTTTATGCAGTATACTCAAATCATGAAAATATGGGCAAAAAAGTAAATATAATGGCGATATCATCTTTACTATTTAGGGAAGTTTATAGTTTGAATAAAGATGAATTGGATGAGCTAAAGAATTTAACAAATAGCCTTGATGTGTATGTTTTGTTAGCTGGAGAGCCAGTTGATTTTAATAGGGTAAAGTTATTACAGAAGATGTTTAATACTAAAGGAGTAATAGATTTAATAGGTACAACAGAAGACATACCATTTTACGTTCAAAAG
>JAMDDW010000012.1 GCA_023488405.1 Candidatus Parvarchaeota archaeon
TTCACAGAGACAATACATTCTTTTTATGCTGTTTTGCTATCGGCTCAGTGTAGTATTTTCCTTCCAAACTTGAAAGAAAATCTAGGTCTTCTTTATTAAGCTTTATTTTAGCCGCTTCAAGGTCTTCTTTCATGTGAGCTGGATTACTTGCTTTTGGTATCGGGAATGTATTGTCTCTGTGAACTAGCCAGCTTAATGCCACCTGCGCAGGAGTCTTTCCGTATTTACTTGATATCTTACTAATATCGGCAAGCAGTTCTTTGTTATCAAAGATCTTTCCGTGAGATAATGGACTATAAGCTATTACCGCAATGTGATTTTCTTTGCAGTAATCGAACACTCCCGTTTTTTCTATGTCTCTTGTAACTATGCTGTATTCTACTTGATTAGATGCTATCTCATGCTTTGACATAACGGCCTGTGCTTCCTTCATCTCATCAAGCGAAAAGTTGCTTATTCCTATGTTCTTTATCTTTCCTTCATCTACTAGCTTTTCCATCGCTTGCATTGTCTCTTTTATTGAAACCGATTTGTTAGGCCAATGCAATTGGTATAAGTCTAAATAATCTGTTCCTATCTTCTTTAGGCTGGCTTCGCATGCCTTTATTACATCTTCATATTTAAAATGCGTGGGCCACACCTTGCTTGCGATGAAGAGCTTATCTCTTTCATAGCCTTTAATTGCCTCTCCGACAATGTCCTCGGTATTATACATCTCTGCGGTATCTATGAAGTTTACTCCGTTGTCTATTGCATATTTTATTGCTTTCACGTTCTCTTCTCTGTTGCTGCTAAGCTGCCAAGTGCCAACTCCGATAATAGAAAGTTTGCTTTTTGTCTTATTGAATTCCTTTGTTTCCATATTTGTTTAAGTTGTTGATTCTATTTATGGTTTTTTAGTCTAAGTTTCAAGTGTATGTCCCTTGATATCCTTATCGTTGGGACTAATAATATCTGGAAGCTGCCCAAGATGAAGAGATAAACTCCTATTGTGTTCAAGTGCCCCGGTAGGAATTCTATGCTGCCTATTAAGAACTCCAACCCTATCATAAAATCGTTTATCCAACCTAAAACCTTGTAATTTCTCTCTATCTTTTTTCTTATCCTATCTCTGTCTTTTTTTAAAGCCATCAAAGCGCCTTTATTATATCCTCAGTAGATAGAACATCAAAAAGCTTTTTCATGTTCTCAAGGGATCTTTCATGAGCTTCTTTGTCACTTGAAGAAGAGGCATTTGAATCTACAACTACATAAAAGCCTCGGTTTGCTGCATCTCTTGCCGTAGATTCAACCCCTATTTCAGTTGCTATTCCTGCGATTATCAATGTTTCAATACCTGCATTTCTACACATAAGCTCGAAATTTGTGCCTATGAATATGCTTGCAGTGTTTTTGTTTATGACTATTTCATTGCTTTTAGGTTCAATAGCTAAGTCAAACATTTCTTTAGGTAGTTGCGAAAGGTTGAACTTCATTTTGCTTGAAGAGTACTTTCTAGCAGGAGATTCAAATTCCTTCGGCAATGGCGTAATCCTTGTAAAGAATATTGGCATCCCTTTAGTTCTTGCGCTTTCTATCAGTTCATTAATGTTTTTAAGAAATTCTTCCTTGTTGTATATGTTGTTCACCAGCATTTTCTGTACATCCCACACTATAAGTGCAGTATGTTCTGGATTTACTATTTCCTTGATTTCAGTATAAACTTTCCTTTCCATCTTTAAGGATAGCATTTTTTTAATTATAAACTTTTATCCAAAAAAAGAAAAGAAAAATTAAAACAAAAATCACTCTATATCTATGTCATTGTCTTCTGCCCCTTTCTTCTTCAGCAGCTCCACAGTTAATACCCCGTTCTTGAAGCTTGCCTTACTTCCTTCCTTTTGCACAGGCGCAGGCAAAGCAATCTCTCTGTAATAACCTGCGGAGTTTCTTTCCACTCTGTAATAGTTATCCTTCTTTTCTTCTACCTCTTTTTGCGTATTTGCCCTTATTATGAGCCTGTCCTCTTCTATCTTCAGCTTTATGTCTTCTTTGCCCACACCTGGCAGGTCTGCAATTACTTTAACCCTGTTGTTTTCATCTAATATGTCGACCCTCGGGTAATTGAAGTTAAACCCAAAGCCTGAAATGAACCTGTCAAGCTGCTGGAAAGGGTTTAAGTCAATTGGTTCTATAGGTTGCAAGTCTTTTATTCTCATATGCACCACCTCCCTGTCTTATTTAATTAAAAATTTAAGGCGGCCGTAACCGGCCAATATGCTACGTGTTAAAATTCTTAAAGGAAACTGAAATTCTCGTTATAAAATCTTTTACGGAAGCCATACAAACCACCTCCTTAGATTTTATAGACTACAATAATTATTATGTACTAACTAATTTATAAATTTTTCTGTAAAAAGAATCCGACTATTTTAAAAATTTTTATAATAAGGTGTACAATTATTAGAATGGACTTAAGTAAAAACATACTGATAAAAGCCAATCCTGGCACTGGTAAAACAACCTCATTAGCCGACAGGGTAATAGAGCTTATAAAAAATGGAGTAAGCGAAAAAGAGATACTTTGCTTGACTTTTACTAACAAGGCAGTAGATGAGATGTTTGAAAAAATCAGCCAAAAACTAAAGGAAAACAATTTAGAGGTTTCAAGGATAAACGGCATAACAATATCTACCTTCCACAGTTTCTGCAATTCATATTTTTCAGAGCAGGGAAAGGAATACGAGCTTGTTAGCAATAACTTCATAAGGTTTTCAATATTCAAGAGCTTTGAAAACAACAATGCTTTCAATTATGACAGGGATTACGTAATACAGGAATTGGTTCCAAAGGTAGAGAACGCAATAAGGTACATAAAAAGCTTTGGGATAACACCCAATGAAATAAACGTAAAAATTACAAAGGAAGAGCTGATAAACAAGTCATTTTTAGAAAACATGAACAGCGTAACTGTAGAGGAAATCCTAGCTTTTCTTGATTATTTCGTAACTGCTTTCAAGGATTATGAAAGAGAGAAAGGAGAAACAAACATTGATTACAATGATCTTTTGAAGAGGTTTTTACTAGAGTATGATCCATTGAAAAAGCATTACAAGTATGTCCTTGTTGACGAATTACAGGATCTAAACGATGTAGAAGCAGAGATAGCCAGACTTTTAGGAGATTACCTGTTTCTTGTCGGGGACAGAAAGCAGTCCATCTTCGGTTTTCAAGGAGGCAGCCTGAAAAACTTCATTGAATTCCAGAAACTAAGCAATTTGGAGCAGCTGACAAAGGGCCTTAACTACAGAAGTTACAGTGAAATTCTTGAGTATTCAAAGCAGTATTTTCTCAGTAAAACGAAGGACAAAAGCTATGAAGATGAATTGTCAAACTTTAAAAGCAATAAAGGACAGGGCGGCAGCGTAAAACAGCTGATAGGAAACAGCACGGACGAAATAGCCGTAAAGCTTGCCATGGACCTTGTCTCTCAGGGTAAGAACGCAGCAATAATAACGAGAACTAATGACCAAATAATAAGCATTTCCCGTATTTTGGACGCTAAGAACGTAAAATATGCAACGACTGCAAGCGCTTCTGTCTCAACAAGAGCAAAGAATTCCATAGTTGATTATTTGAAAGGCATATTCAATGCTGATGAAAAGGATATCTTAAAGGCTTTGTTCACCCCATTTTCAAGCGTTTCTCTAAAGACTGCGTTTGAAATCGAAGAGAAATATAGGAAAAAAGAGATAGGCATGAATGAAGTAAAGAGGCTTGCAAAGCCTTTTTTTGATAGAAAAGCCGCTGCAGAACTTAACATATTCAACATAAACAAGCTTTTCAATGAAACCATACTGCCAATATCGGTAGCCTTGGACAATGACTATTACATAAGCGCAGCGGCAACGCTTGAAAACATAAATCAGTACATGGACAGCAATGAGCTACCAAATCTTTCAGATATGTTGGTGTACCTTTACACTGCAGAAGACAGTTATGAATCAAATGACAAGCAGGAAAACCTGGTGCTTACAACAGTTCACAAGGCAAAGGGCTTGGAATTCGACAATGTTATCTACGTCCCTAAGAAACAGAGCAACAAAACAAGCTTCATTGATCTAGTAACTAATTCCATAATCAAGCAGACAAAGGAAATAGATGTTAAGGAAGAGTTGGCAGAGGAAAGCATAAGGGTAGATTTTGTTGCCTTTACAAGGGCAAAGGAAAACCTTTTTGTTGTAACCCCTCCGGCACTTGCTGAGGATTACTACATTGAGGGCTTTATTGAAAAAAGCATTGCAGAAATGGAAGACGAGCCAGCCCCTTTCAAGAAAAAATACGCCGAAGCATATTCTCTTTTTGTCAACAAGGAATATGATGCAGCAAAGGCCTTGCTTGAAGAGAGTGATAAATGGCTTGTAAAGAGGATAAACAGTTATTTCAGTCAGCTTAAAGGCATATCTTTTTCATTACTGGATGCGATGTCAGATCCATTGAACTTCATAAAAACAAAGGTGTTGGGAATAAGTGAAGTAACAGAAAGCACAAAATTCGGGTTAAAGGCACATAAAATAGCCGAGGATTACTTCAAACACACGTTAAAAGAAGAGGAATTGGACGAAACTCAGAAAAAAATCCTTCAGAACATAATAAGTATTACGGAAGAGATAAAAAGGAAATACAATGCAGAAGAAATAGACGCCGAAAAAACGATTGAAATGCCGCTTGAAGTAGTTTTTCCGGACATAAAAATCGATTTAAAGGTATCTGCAAAGCTTGATGCCGTGTTCCTCAACAAGGTAAAGAATAGGTTCCTGATAATAGACTTCAAAACGGACAAATCAGAAGAACAAGGATCAAAGCATAGAAGGCAGCTTGCCCTTTACCGTAGGCTTTTTGCGATAGAGAAGAAAATCAATGAAAAAGATATAGACACTGCAATAGCATACATAAACTTAACTGGAAAGATAAACACGGGGAAGTTTGAATATGAATTGGACACGCAGAAAGTAAAAGACATGCAGATAGATACTGTCAAGAAGCACATTCTTCAACTATTGGAATACAAGGAAAATCCCGAGAAATTGATTGAAAAGGCAACTGAAAAGTACTATTATTCTGACAGCCTTAACGATGAGATTTTCAAGAAGTTAAAGGAAGAATACGAACGTTCTAAAGCAGTATGATAGGGAGGGAGGATATATTTTATGCTTTCTTTGCAGGAATTGCTTCACTTGTAACAGCATTCATAATAATCTTCCTTCTTGCCCCTAATAGGTTCCAAAACAACCCATCGTTGCTTTCTATGTCTTTTATAATAGTAATAGAGGTAGTTGTATTCTTTTCCTTCTTTTTTGCAATGCGCAGGCACAGTTAATTCTTTTCACTGTATGTCATTTTTAATCCATTGTTTCTTTCACTGTAGTCATCATTTCCTTTTAGTTTAGATGCGTATTTGTCTATAGCTGTATATAAACCATTTGACAGTTTATCGTATTTATCAAGCAAGTAATCCTTTACCTTTGAGAGATAGCCTTCTTTTCCGGATTCAAAGAATTTTTCCATCCGGTATTTTTTTGCAATGTTGTTCCATGCCGCCTTGTTATATATGCTTAAAAGCTTCTTTTCTTCGTCTGAAGTTACTTCTTCTATTTTAGTGCCAACAAAGTAAATCAACTCTCTTGGAGTGTAGCCTTCTATGTGTTTGACCATGTAACTAGCGTATTTTTCCAGCTGGTTTTCCTTTATTCCGCTGTTTTTCAGTTTTTCAAATGTGTTATACAATCCGTAATAACCGCTGTTTCCAATGCTTTTTGGTCCTTTTTCATTTTTTAAAATGTCATTTAGTTTCATATTTTTCACCTTTCTTTATTTAGATGACAACTAGTATTTAAAGCTTTGTATTACTTATAAGTGATTATTTTTAACTTTTTCTGCCATATTTTCATTTCCCCGTGTAAGAGAAAGCAAAGCAGCAATCGCAAGCATTATTATGAGAAAAACAAAAGAAAAATGCATACCGGTTATGAATCCCTTTGTTATTCCTCCTATCAATTTAGAAGTCCCTACAAATATCTCAAATGCTAGATACCTCGGAATTGCTAAAGTTGCTGTGACTATAACTATTATAAAACTCCCCATTATGCCCATGCTTCCAAACAGCCTTAAAACACCGGAAGCCGTTCCAAACCTGCCAGCTTCGCTGCTTTTCATTACTGCACTGTTGTTAGCAGGCCAGAACATCGAGCCTCCAAAACCAGTTATTGCTGAGTCTATAAGGACTATGTATACACTAGAGGTTGCAGTCAATGCAAAATAGACAGTTATTCCTGCTATCATTACTAATAAGCCAAGAGTCGCAAGGAGCCTTGCGCCATATTTATCAGAATACCTTCCCA
>JAMDDW010000013.1 GCA_023488405.1 Candidatus Parvarchaeota archaeon
AAGTATCCTTTCCCACGCCACTCAATTAACAGCACGGGAAACATCTAATGAATTAGAAACTATTGGAGAAAAATCGGCAGAAACATCTGAGAATGCTGTGGAGGAGGAAACTAGCCAAGTTGCGCAGGAATCTGGGCAGGGATCTAAAAGTAGTTTATTGACTAGAATTAAAAAGGCAATAAAAAACAGAATAGTAACTGACATAAAACATCCATTTATTCAGGATTTGCCGGAGGATTCCCTTCTATCCAGCGGTCTTTCAACTATTAGAGATGCTTTGCCTAGCATGAAAATATTTATCCCAACAGTTGTGGCATCTCTTTCTGTAGCTTTAGTATCCGTTCCTTTAATAGAAGCTTGGTTTGGTACTACCAGCAGCAACCTGAACACCTTTGTTACTAAAGGAATTTACGTAAATGGGCAGCAGATTGGAGCTTTGACCGGCCCATCTGTATCAATAAGCCAGCAGATAGCTTCTGCGTATCTTACAGAAGCGCCCATGCCATTTAAGTACGCTGCGGCAGACTACGTTTTACAGCAATATTCTCAGTTATTATCCAGCGAACAAACATTGAATTCGTTGCCTTCTGGCGTGGGAAAGGATACTTTAATTCTTTTTGCTTCAAAGCAAGTTGCTGTAAAGCAGAATGTTTTATCAGAATTATCTGCTAATGCAAATACCGTTACTTCCAATAATCCTTATGGGACTCCGATTTCAGGAGTTTCTGCCCCAGGTACTTTAAGTTCTTCAAGTTCATTAGTGGGATCTGTCGGGTTGTCGCAAAGTGGAAGCGACCCATTGCTTTCAATCCCATTCTTCCTTGCACAGAATGCTTTTCTTACTTATGCCAGAACTGCCAGCTGTTTAAGTTTGCCATCACAACCCTTAAATGTCAATAGCTACAATTCCGTTGGAAAGGGTTTATCTTCAATATCCGCTGAACTTGGTGCAGCCACTACGCTTGTAAACTTATACACAAAAGTTAACAGCATTCTTCCTTTAGGTACATACTTTATTGGATACGGCGGAGAAGTGTACCTTGACGGCCAGTCAAGCGGAAGGCCGACACAGGTTACTAGTCCTTTGATAACGGATATGAATGACATGTGTGAACTCGCACAGACAGCATCTCAGCCAAGGCAAAATTTAAAGACAGTTATACAGCCAAGCGGCAATGGCTCTATATCATTTTCAATATCCCAGGGGCTTTACAATACGCTTTGTTCGCAAAATAATGCATTGTTCCCTAATACTTTGCAGACTGAGCTTAATAACCTTTTCAATTCAAAGTCAAATATAAAAAATATTTCGATTTTATTGCCGCCTGGAGAATCATTAGCTATCTCTAACCAGGGGAGCAATGTAAATTTGTGTATATATAGAATGCTTATTGATTCCTTTGGTTCTCCAGTTATCGATACAAACAATTTCAATAACCCTTCTTTTAATGTTACTGAATATGGCGCGCCAATATCATGTGTTAACATGACAAATTTAAGTGATGGGAAAGTAAATATCGGCTTGACCCAAAATGAGCTATCAGAATTGAAAAACATGAACAGTAATACAGATTTCTACATAAATAATGGTTCGTTATTTGGTTTCTCTGTTCCAGTAATGGATTTTCCAAATCAGTTAACTGCAACAAATCTTTTAGGTCAGAATAGTTTCCTTTCTGCAGGCAATTTCATAGGTGGTGGTAGTCCAATATTGAAAAAAGACTTTGGTGTAGATTTCCCAGTTGCTTCTTTAATTGCATCCTTTATCGGGAAAAGCATCCCTAAACTTCAAATTGGCATATCAACTTCTCTTGATAATTTTTTGGTTGATCCAATGATAGCTATCGCAGCACATGATACAAATCTTTCATACTATGAAACAGACTATTCAAATGTAACATTGGAATTTACAAAAACACAGCAAGGCACCACGACAGATTATAATATAGAAAATGTTTATAATAATTTAGTTTTCGGAGTGTATCCGAACAATCCAAATTCATTCGGAGGTACTTACTTTTCGGGGAGCTGAGTAAACATGGCATTAGTTGAGATGATGGCTTTTTTGAATGCAGGCATACTGATAGTTGCATTCGCTCTTCTCCTAGTTGTTTTGTCTTTCAGCGTTTCTCAAATAAACAGTACAAGCGTATTTGCAAATTCAGAATCCGTTGCTGCAGGTATAGGCACAAGGTTAATAACTTCTCCTAATTGTTTTGCCTATAAGAACACAATCTCTTATTATAATTCAAGTTTAGATGCTACCGGCGGACCATTATATTCATCTTCATACACTGAACCGGGGGTAGTAAACATAAATAAATTCATCGAGAATTATTTCCTTTCTTGCATGCAGTATATATATTTTGGAGGTGCGACAAACATACCTGCTTTACAGTCAGATCTTGCAGCTGCAACCGGTGTTTCATTGACATTATATGATACGCAGGATCCAAATGAGCTTGGACCAACTGGTTCTTTGTATCTTTCAAATTACAATCAATTTAATTTTGGAGAAAGTTTTCAGCAGACAGAAGCGTTAATTCAAAAATACGCACAGAACGCGGAATATGCTGCAATGGGCGTAAGCTTAGTAGCCAGTTTGATAATTATGATTGCCACAGGTGGGGCCATTCAATTTAATATAATTCTAGCAGTTGGTCAACATTCTACTACAGAAATAGCTCCTCAATATGCCTTGGCATCTATTTTTTATGCTGAAAATACCTATTCTGAAAGTTTTCCAGTAGAAATACAATTTACTAATGCACAAGGACAGCCGACTTTCCAAAACAGCGGCGTATTAAAGGTTCAGGTTACATATGGTATTCCACCTTACAGTTAGACTTGGTAAGAAAGGCCAGCTTACAATGCTTGATTTAGTGTTAGCACCTCTGGTAGCGGTGGTTCTAGCTGTTTTGGCATCGGCTTTGCTTCACGGCGCTACTGCAAACCTATTGACAGCCGTAAGTCAGCAGCCAGTCTCATTTTCATGCAATTTTGCTTTGGATACCATATATAGTACATATTATGTCCATAATGCGTTTACTTTGTCCCAGCTGGCTTTGTCTAACCCAAGTCAGTATTCTCTTGCAAATTCAAATAAAGAGCAGTCCTTGTCGACAAATTGCAGCGGTGCCTGCAATTCCAATTACAATTACATTCAAACATATCTTTATAATTCTTCTTCTCTCTACAGTGATTTTATAGGTTATTTTTCCGGTTTTTCTCTAAGTAACTTTCAGGTATTGACAGGACAAGAAACAGCTACATTGAAAGCGCTTGGAATGCAGGTCTTTTTGAATCAGATACCTGCGGGTGTTACAGGTAAATCAGAATGTAGCATGCAGGTTTATAATCCTGCAGATCCTTCAAAGCCTTATACTATTTACGGGGTGATAAGCTAAATGCTAAATACTAAGGGGCAGGCAAATATGATTGTGGTGCTGGGCATGGTCGCAGCCACAATATATATAGTTCTCAATGCTTTTGGTTACATAGGAAATGTAGGTTTAAGTTCAAAAATAGAGATAACTGCCCAAAACAGCATTTATCAAACGCTTGCATTAAAAAACTATCTTATACAAGAGGCAAATTACAATTTCCAGAAAGCAGAACTTTTTGATGGGCTTACTTTGCAGCCAAGCAGTGTTGACTGTGGCTACATTAACACCTCTCAGTCATTGCCATTTGTGCCGGTTCCCAAGGTTTATTACTGGAGGAATCTAGCAGGCCAAATCTGCCTTCCGAATAACAATATGATAGAATACGGCCTTGAAACACTTTTAAATAAGAATTCATTCGAAGTGGTAAATTCATCCAATATAGATATACAGTCTAATTTGGTGCTTAATTTATCGGAACGCAGTAATACAGTATTTTTTGGTAATTTTTCTGCGCCTTTTCTAAGCAACAAATATAAATTTCAGTATAATACCTCATCAGCTACTTTCTCAGTATGTGAATGGTCTTCAAGCGGTTGCGCTTATATCAGCAGTAACGTTCCTTTGGGGATTAACTTTAATCTGTCTGGCATGAAATTTATTTCTATGCCTTTACAGGATGTTGTTTCAGGAGTTATAGACCAGTCAGTTTCAGTGAGTGCCTTTTTCAAGGGATCCGGCCTTTCTCCTTCAAGCCAATATACATTGGTTACATTTCCAAATGGCAATGTTGCTATTATCTATACGGATACCATATCCGGAGTTACTTCCTTTTATCTTACGCCTATGCCAAATGAAAATTTATACTCATTGAGCAGTGTTATTTCGTATGATAATGCAAACGGCATACCTAGTCAAATAAAGCTGGTTAATGCTTCAAAAAGCGGATTTATTTTTGACGGCACAAATTATACTTTTTCGGTAACTTCTGATACTAATGGGATATTCACAATTAAACCTGCAAATTATGTTATGTTTGGTATACAACCTCAATTCGTTTATTACAAATACATCTTAAACAGCATACAAAATTCTGGCACACAGAATCTTTTATTTCCGAACAACCAGAATCTTTACGTTTCGTATTCATTGTTCCCTTTGTACTCTCCACAAGTTTGCGTAAATTATAACGAGGGCCAATACGATCTACAAAACTGCCTCACACTTTCTGATTCTATAACAGGTGATAATTACCTAAGTCAACTAATGCAACTGGGCATCGCATTTGTAAATCAAAGCTTCCCAATAGGAAACCAGAAAATAGAAGGTTTTGCCCAGTATGAAATAGACAATTATATATCAAATGCGATAAACGCTGTAAACCTTAAAACAGTGTCAGTAAATGGCAGGCCAAAGTATGACTGGTACTCTGCACTGATTTTACAGCTTGGCTCTCCACAAGGAACTAGCTATCTTTTAAACAAATTAAATAGAGTAAAAGAACCCTATTATGGCACATACATATACAACTGTGAGCAAAATAGCTCGGATTTAACTTATTGTAGGAATTTATTGTCTTCTACATTATCTCAAGATGTTATCGCTTTGCTACAGGAACAGATGCCGCAGGAATTAAGTTTTCTCTCTGGTACCAATTTCAATATAAATGTTTTGAATCTTTCCATAAATGCAAGCGAAATAGATTCCTGCGTAAATGCAAGTAATTACACTGTTAAATCGAATTATTCCTATTCGGTAAAAAGCTTGCCTGTAAATGGGAATTTTTCTGAAGAAGTACTTGGGATACCAATATCATTGGATTTCGGCTACCAAAACAATCTGACTTTAAAACCGACTGAAGCATGCGGCATACAAAGATCTCCTTATGCTACAGGTTATCCAGGATTTACAGAGGCGCTCATAACAAATAATTTTACGTATATTAACTGTGCTCCCGTTATATCACAATTATTCTTAAATCACACCTGCATTGCCAGTTTGCAGACATCGAATTCTACGATGGAAGGCTATCTGAATTCTACAAGTTCAGCTCCGAATGGAGAGTATTGTCGTAAACTTTCAAATGGGCAGTATTTCTGCCCTTATTATAAAGTCTCCAGCTTCTCTTACAAAAATTGGATAACAAGTAGCAATACCTGTCCAGATTACTTTGTGTTAAACAGCAAAAACTTCACGACATCACAGAACAGTAATTACAGGCTTGTTTCGGTTTATGGGGGAGGGGCAGACTCTGCGAATTTATCCTTCTATAACAAGACGTTTGCGTTATATAATGGATCTTTGAACCTTCCTCTGAATTTCAGTTTTAATGTTGGTTTCAATTCAA
>JAMDDW010000002.1 GCA_023488405.1 Candidatus Parvarchaeota archaeon
GACTTTATAATGAATCAGCAGAAATAAGGTAATCGAGTTTATTTTTATACTCTATTCTTTTTAGGTGCTATTTTTTTATTATGCCGCTAAAGTAAAGCTTTAATCTTTTGACATACGATTTAATATGATGAAACTGCCTTTGGAGGATTTCAAACATGAAATTTTTTCCTTAAGAGAGGAAGAAACCGACAGCAGATACGGTAAAGCTCCAAAGGATAGAAGCATATCGGAGAGGATAAACTACGGTTTTATACTACTTGATAAACCAGCAGGTATAAGGTCTAAAACTGCAGCCTACATAGCCAAGAATATTATGACGGGATTAGGTGCAAAGAAGATGGGTTATTCAGGGACTTTAGAATATTGAAGAAATCCCAACGTAACTGGTCTTCTGCCCTTAGCCATAAATAACGCTACTAAGGTTCTCCCAGTGCTTCTTTTTGGAGGAAAGGAATATATAGCTCTGATGCATCTGCACAGCGAAGTTGATGAGCAATTACTTAGAGATACGTTTGACAAATTCATAGGTAAAATAATGCAATTACCTCCGGTTAGATCGCATGTTAAGCGGCAGTACAGGCAGAGAGAGATCTATTATTCTGATATTTTAGAAATAAATGGAAGAGATGTTCTTTTTAAAGTCGGAGTAGAATCAGGAACCTATATAAGAAAACTTATACATGATATGGGAGAAGAGCTAAAAGTTGGTGCACATATGGTTGAGTTGAGGCGAACAAAGGTTTCAACTTTATCAGAAAAAGATAATTTAGTTACACTGCAGGATTTAGACGATGCGGTTTATTTTTATGAAAAAGAAAATGATGATAAGTTATTAAACAAATGTCTTGATAGCATAGAGTCAGCAGTTGATTTTATACCAAAAGTTTTTATTTCAGATGGTGCAGTTGACCCGGTATGTCATGGTTCACCTCTTGCTGTTCCAGGTATAGTTAAATTTAATGATTTTGGAAAAGAGGAGGTTGTAGGAATAATGACACTAAAAGGTGAATTAATAGCACTTGGAAAGGCCGTAATGTCAGCAGATGAAATAAAGAGCTTTAAGAAAGGCATAGCAGTTAAAACAGACAGTGTAATAATGAAGATAGATACCTATCCTAAATATGAAAAGATTAATTAAAAAGGTATACTAATTATTCAATAAGGGGTGGTGATCTAGCTTGGTATGATGCTAGCTTCGGGGGTTAGTTGACCTGGGTTCAAATCCCAGCCACCCCATACTTTATTGTGCTTTACATGTTTTATCGCTGATCTAATAATTAAATGGTTTTTATATTGTTAGTAATAACAAAGAATAAGATAACTATAATATTTTTAGGCATTTCTAAGAAGTGATGTAGCAATTATTGATATAATTATTGTTGCTAATACTGCTATAGAGTAAGCCGAATTAGTTATAACTCCTATCTCAAATGCAACAGTTGCAATAGCTATGCCTACAGCTCCTCTACCATTTATTATGGCGCTTATCTTTATTCTCCAAGGTTTTTTCTTTACATTCATTATTTTTTTAGAATAAAAGAAATTTAATAATACTGAGAAGACTATAACAGAAACAGATATAATAATTATTGCCGGCATATAAATATAAAGCGAATGGAATGAAGAAACATCAATTCCAGCTATCCCAAAGAAAATTGGTATGAAAAAACCATCATTCATCCTTTTTATTGTTTTGCTAACTTTTCTAAATAACGTTCTGCCTATTAGCCCCTCATGTATAATCAAACCCGCAAAGAAAACTCCTATTATGTAGTTTACGCCAATTAACTGAGATACTCCTCCAGTTAGCAAGCCTATAATAATTATCATGGCATAACCAAAATGCTCACTCTTTAATATTTTTTTAGATTTTGTTAATTGTTTTCTTAGTTTTTCACTTCCCCTATTCAAGATTTTATCCACGTTTAAGAATATCATAAGAAATACTATGAAATATACCACTAGTAGTATGGCATTCAATGCGCTTTTGTAAGTTATCCCTAAGAGCAAAAATGCGATTACATCAGTTACTACTACCGAGCCTATAATTGTTATCCCCTTCGGATCTCTTGCTAGTCTATACCTAAGAACCAAAACAGATACTATTGAGATAGAGGGAACAGCGATTGCTAGTGAAACTATAAAATCCTGTCTTAATCCAAAGTGTAGTAAAAGAACTGAAAGTGTAACAGATAGGATTAAAGGCAAAATAAAACTAGTAATAGACATTTTGAGAGAGGGTTTAAGATATTTTATAACTGATTCTGTTTTCATTTCTATTCCCAATAAAAATATTATAAAGAAAAGTGAAAGCGAAGATAATGCCTGTAATTCTAAGTTATTTTGTATTAAATTAAAGACAAACGGTCCTACAATTAACCCTGCAATAAGATAACCCACAACTGAAGGAAACTTAAGCTGTTCAAATAGCTCCCCAATGATTATTGAACTAGCCAGTACTATCAAAATTTCTATTATTATATTTAATGCCATATTTTTAAATTGTTTTAAGTGTATAAATCAATTTTTATATTATAAATAGGTTATGAATAGTAAGCGTTTTATTATAAGCATATTTTAAACTATGATGCAGAGGTAGCGAAGCGGTCAAACGTGTAAGGCTAAGGACCTTATGGCTTAGGCCTTCGAGGGTTCAAATCCCTCCCTCTGCAATTGAGATTAAAAAAGTATAAATACTAAGGAGCTTTATAAAATAGAATTATGTCAATAACAGGAAATGGTTTGCACAGGCGTTCAAGGAAGAGATTGAAGTTAGATATAAAAGAAAGGGGGAAAGTCAACATAAAAAAGGCTTTGCAGTCCTTTGAGGTAGGGGATAAAGTAATTATAGATCCAGATTCAAGGATTCAAAGAAATCTGCCGCAAAGAAGTTTTTTTGGTTCAGTTGGTAAGATAATAGAAAAGAAAGGGAAAGCATATACGGTAGAGGTAAAGCAGCAGGGCAAAAGCCTTAAAAGGATAGACCTTTTACCAGTTCATATAAAGAGACTTTAAAATGGAATACGAAATAATAGATGAAAAATTTTTGAGCGAAACGGAAGTTAAGGAAAAATATCTAGATTTTGTAGATAAAGGTTCAGAAATAGGTAAAAAACTTCTAGATCACGTGCAAAAGAATATAAAAATAGATAACTTTGATAGTGTATTTGAAGAGATATCTGCACTTAATCTCAACATAAGAGACGATTATATAAGAATGATTATTGATGTATCTCCTACTTCCGCCGATCAATTAAGGGCCATTATATCTCCATTAAAATTGAATGTAAAAGAAGAGGATCTAAAGGCCATTCTAACGGTGCTAAAAAAGCATTTATAACCTTAAATAATCCTTATACTATGGGAAAAGATGAATACGCTTATGTTTTAGAATACCTTCCTTTCGGTCTGCAAGACTCTAAGGACAGAAAGGCTACCGCCATAGTTCTAACGGATTCGCTTGGTTTACTATTAGTAGCACTTAAAAAAGATGTAAAAGTAGATCCAGGCATGAAGGTTTATATTGGGGAAAACAAAAGAGAAGAGGTACACCACATTATACAAAGAATTACTCCGGATAAATTAAATGGAACTGGCCTTCAAATGCTTACAGATAAAATACATGAGATTGTAGCTGAAAATGAATCAAATTATATTAGCATAATAAATAGGCTTGGGCCAATAAACGTAAGACTACACTCATTAGCGCTTATACCCGGTGCAGGTAAAAAAATGGTTCAAAAAATAATGGAAGAACGCAGTAAAGGGGAATTCAAGTCTTATAAAGATTTTGATGATAGGGTTGGTTTTACTTCAGGTATTGCTAAAAGCATAGAAAATAGAATAAAAGAAGAGCTTGATAACACTGATAAGTACAAAATATTCACTTAGGGGTTGTAGTCTAACCAGGCAGAATAGGCGGCTCCAGCTTGTCTGGAAACATGACGTTAAGGATGATTAAGAAGAAACCGCTTGACCCAGGTTCAAATCCTGGCAACCCCAGGTTTTATTACTAAATTAACATCGCTGTTAAGATTAAAACCAGCATTATAATAAGTCTTAATAACCTTTCTTGCTGTTCAATGTTTTAAAGATTTAAATATAAGTTCTTTTCTTTAATAAGTTTTTAGCAGTTGCTAGATTCCGTTTAATATTAGGATGGAAGAAAAACAATTGACTAGCAATATAATGATGATAAGGCCGCATAACTTCGGCTTCAATGAGCAAACGGCAGAAACTAATAAATTCCAGAAAAAAACCAATTCTTTGGTTAGTTCTCATGCTCTAAATGAATTTAATAATGCAGTAAAAACCCTTAGAACGAACAATATAAATATATTAATTTTTGATGATTTAATCGATGTTGATACTCCAGATTCTGTATTCCCTAACAATTGGATATCATTTCATTCAGATGGAACTGTTATAGTTTATCCTATGCTTGCAATGAATAGAAGGAAAGAAAGAAGACCAGATGTTATACAAAGCCTATCTACAATCTACGGTTTTTATTGCTCTAAGGTAATCGACCTTACTCTTTATGAAAATAAAAATAAATTTCTTGAAGGTACTGGCAGCTTAGTTCTTGATAGGACAAACAAATTAGCATATGCTTGTTTATCAGAACGTACTAATGAAGAGGTAATAAACAAGTTTTGTAAGGAGATGGGTTACACCGCTATTAAATTCCACGCTTATGACAGCACTGGTTTTCCTATTTACCATACAAACGTTATGATGGCATTAGGCGAAAAATTCGTGATGATCTGTCTTGATTCAATAAAAGATAAAAATGAAAAGGAATGGGTTATAACTTCAATAAAAAAATCCGGCAAAGATATAATACCATTGAGTAATGATCAGATACTGAATTTTGCTGGAAATGCTCTAGAAGTTTTGGATAAGGATGGTAATAAAAAGTTAATACTATCCAAGAAAGCATTTAATTCTCTTCTAAAGGAACAAAAAGATGAAATAGAGAAATACTGCGAAATAATAAAAATAGATGTTAGTACAATAGAAGAATGTGGAGGAGGAAGTATAAGGTGCATGCTTGCAGAGATATTTCTTCCGCAGAAAAAGGAGCTAACAACAAATGTAAAAACTAGTATAAAGCATTATAAGTTACGGTAAATTATTGTGCTTAGTAACTCTATAATGTGAAAGATTTATTTTGCAGTTTTTGAAAGCATTTAAAGATCTTTTATAAAAAATGTAGATTATAATTATTGAAAATATAATTATTATAGGATCAGAATCTACTAATATTGTTTGGGCTGTGTAATATATCGGTGAAAGTGCTGCGGAACCGAATGCAAATGCTATTAGTAATGGGATCAAAACATTGCAGCAAAAAGGAGTAGACAATAAACTGAAGAAAATTGCCCATACCGTATTTCTTTTATTTGCGTCTTTTCTTGCTTTTATTATGTAATAGTTTATTGCTATAATAATACTTATTGTAAAGCTTAAAGCAATCGCGCATACAACATCAAACAAAGGATAAAAGAAGGAAAATTCAAATACTCCTACTTTATCATGCAGAAACAAATAAAGATAGGTAGAGAATATTATAACAGGTATAATCACAAAGAACTTTTTTTCTTTTAAAAGATTAGAAAATACTTTTAAACCCACAGTATCTTTCATTTTATTTCATATCAGCTACTTGATAAAAGCTTTTT
>JAMDDW010000010.1 GCA_023488405.1 Candidatus Parvarchaeota archaeon
TACATCTGCCTTCCTTTTTTGCAGTATCTATGTTTATTATCTTTGTTCCTTTATTTGGTATAAGTAAGTCATACAGTCTTAATTTCGAGATACTTCAAGTGCTTATAGCTTCACACTTTGGTTCATTGCTTTCCCTGGGGATAGGTCCAATAGTGAGCGCCAGCATTATAATACAGATGCTTCAAGGAACAAAGATAATAAACATAGATACTGCAACAAAGGAAGGCAGAGTTACTTTTCAGGGAATACAGAAACTTGCAGCATTTGCCTTCATAGCAATAGAAAACGGTGTTTATGTATTCAGCGGGGCACTTACTCCTGCTGGTCCAGGGATGTTCTTCCCAGTAGTGATGTTTCTCCAGCTTTTTGTAGCCGGCGTTATACTTCTTTTCATGGATGAGGTTGTGAGCAAGTGGGGCATAGGCTCAGGTATAAGCCTTTTCATACTTGCAGGCATATCATTGCAGCTAATAAACACAGCATTTAATCCGTTTATAACCCCTATAGGTGCGATACCCTCAATAATAGAGGCATTCATTGCAGGGATACCCTTAAATGCAGTGTTTCCTATAATAACGGTTATATCCACAGTTGCTTTGTTTGCAGTTGCTATCTGGCTTCAGTCAATAAAGGTGGAGCTTCCTCTTTCTTTTGGAAGGTTGAGGGGTTATTCTATAAGGTGGCCGGTTTCTTTGTTTTATACAAGCATAATACCCATTGTGTTGATAGTTTCAATGGTGGCAGGTGTGCAGTTTTTCGGCCTTACCCTATCACATGCCGGAATAAACATACTGGGGACATTTACTACCGAATCTACAGCATTTGGTACACAGGAGGTTGCAACCGGCGGTTTGGCTGCTTACCTTTCACCCCCAACCATACAGCAGCTTTACACAAGTGCAGTGACTACTGGGATAACTGCATTGGAAATAGAATCCATGATCATTTACACGGTTATACTTGTGGTAGGAGCTGCTGCTTTTTCCTATGTATGGATGTACCTTGGCGGACAGGATCCAAGGTCTGTGGTAAAACAGCTTATGGAATCCGGTTTATCTATGCCAGGATTTAGAAGAGATGAAAGAGTACTTGTAGACATATTCAAAAGGTACATAATTCCGCTGGCCATACTGGGTGGGGCACTTACTGGTTTAGTTGCGGCCCTTGCGGCTTTTCTAAACACATTGACTGAAGGCATAGGAATACTTCTTATCGTAATGATAATATATCAGTTCTACTTCTCATTGCAGCAGGACAACGGAGATGAATTCAAGCCTATAAAAGACAAGCTCGTTGGCAATACAATGGAGTGAAGATAAGTTTATTTACTATAAGAAAATAGATTAAAGAATATGAATATAGACGTTATTGCCGTAATATTGATATCGATAGCAGTAGGAGCTTCTGGTCAAATAGCATATCTTTTCATAGTGGATCATGAGATGGTTAGAACAAGCAAGGCAAAAATAAAAGAGCTGCAGAAAAAGATGAAGGGGATGAAGCCTGATCACCCCGAGTTCAAACCTACTTACAGTGAGTTGATGGCTGAAAATTCAAAGATAATGAAGCAGTCAATGAAACCGACGTTCATAACTTTTGTTCCATTTTTAATAGTTTTCCTTTTAATGTCTTCATACTTTAGTTATGTCCCAGTAGCTCTCGGCTCACCAATCGCTGCAACATTCTCCGGAAACATAAACGGAACACTTTTCTCTGCGAACAATTGTATAACATTCAACGGCCACAACAACATTTCAATATTCTCAAATGACACCTCGCTTAAAATGACTGCAAATGTAACAAAAAGCGGAACGTGTACTCTTTTCCTGTCAACAAGCGGTAAGGTATATAATAATTCCTTTTCATTAGTGGGCAAATCAAAGGTTCAGACAATAAACCTTAATTCGTCAAAGGTGGAGTTTATACCGGATACATTTATAATTACAAAGCTTCCATTCAGTCTGCCTTTAATCGGAAACGAGCTCAACTGGTATTGGGCCTATCTTATAATAACCTTTGTAACATCAATAACCCTGAATAGGATACTTATTCATTTTAAGCTAATAGCTTAGATTAAAGTAGTCTGTGTTTTAAGCATAGTTATAAGTTTGCTCCTTCTTTCTAGGTTTGCGGGGAACAGAATCTTGGATTTAGCAATCATTAAAGCAGTTTGCATGTCTTGAGCGGAAATGCTTTCACCTTCTAAGGCCTTTCTCGCGCCTTCTCTTACAACCCAAACACCTAGAGGAACAAAGTACTCTGGCAATATCTCTCTTATAACGAGTACGGAATACTGCTCTTTCAATTGCAGAAGCTTCTCAAGAACCGCAAGCCTTATGGCATAGTATGCTCCTGCAGTGTTCTTTACATATTCCTTTCTTCCATTATAAAATTCATAGTCTCCGCTGCCCATTAAAACGTTGTTTGCATCCCTATTCCAGGTTTCAAGAAGCTCAAATGACCATGGGCCTTTTAGGAACAGAAATGTAAATCGGTTTCCAAGGAACTGCCCTGTTTGTATCTTGTAATCCTCACCCTTTTTGAATTCTTTAATCTTTTCGATTTCCTCTTTTCCAATGGAATCATCAACTGCCGTTATGGACCATTTTGTTGGAACAAGTTTTCTTTTTACGCCCATCGCACCTACACTTAGTATCTTGCTTATCTTGTTTTCATCTATTCTTGAATTGTAAAGAAATTTTATTCCCTCCTGCGCTTTCATGTCCTTGTCATAGTAGATTTTTTCTATTCTCTGGTCTATCTTGAAATTGTCGTTTATTTTGAATTTCTCCAGCTTGGTTTTTATTCCGTGCTGATAAAAGTCCTTGTTGTCTATCTTTGGTAAATTTACACTGGATACCTTTAAGTCTACGCTGAGCTCATTGGAGGATATCACTGCCAGTCTTATCCTTTCTAATTCCTCTAAATCGATATTGTTTACATTGAAGTTTTTAGATGCGTTTATAAGTTTTGTTCTAAGTGAAAAAACATCCTCTACCTTAAAGTTGTTAGCAGCCCATAATTTTGGTGCATCGTATATCTGTGCTTTATTATCTTCCGTGAAAATTACCCCCACAGATACATTCGGATAGTTGTATTCTCCGACAAGTGCAGACGGTGGTGTAAATCCGTTTATATCGCCTTTCTTGACGTATTCCACTATCTGTTTAATTTCGTTTTTGTGTTTTACTATCTCGTAATAAACGGATTTTACATTAGTTACTTTCATGTCTGTCCAATGACTCCTTCTTTATTTTTCTTCTGTAATAGGCAACAGTTTCATCCTTTGAATATTTCTGCGGGGCGTTTATTTCAGTCTCCTTGCCGCATTCCGGGCAGGTCTTCTTAAGAGTATACATACTGCAATTATTGCAGAACCTTATCCTTTCCATTTTTACTGCCTTATTTCTGTATATTTGAACTCAACATTTGATGACTTGCTTTTTTTGCTGATAATTTCAAGGAGTTTTTTATTTTCATTCAAGGTCTTTTTCGTGTCACCAAGATCTATTGTCATCATGTAAACAGGCGCTTTTATGTATTTTATTGAAACTCCCTTTGTTTTTGCGCATTCATTTAGTATCTGTTTTATCTTTTCCACCCCATTCTCTTCATAGGTTTTTAGCTCAAGCTGGTTTTTTATGATTACCTTCTTTTTGGTTTTTTCAACGAAATCAAGAAGTTCGGCAGTTATCTCCTTGTTTAACTTTAGGTCATCCAGCTCATCTTTTCCGTTTTTTGAAAGCACTTCATAGAAATTGAATATGGATCCATATTTTTTTATAATCTGTTCTTTCAGTTTATTAGTGTCCTTTTTGTAGAATTTCTCAATCAATTTTATGAGCCTGTTCTCTATGGACCACTCCCTCAATGCTTCTCTCTTTTCGCTATCTGTTACTCTTTTTATGGATAATTCCGGAGATTGGCCCAAGGTAATTACCTTGCAGACCAATACGTCTCCTTCCTTAGCAACATCCTTTACGTCTCTTACCCACCTTTTACTTAGTTCTGAAATGTGTATAAACCCCTCTTTTTCCTCGTTTCCTATGCTTACAATTATACCGTGTTGTAGTAGTTTTCTGACCTTGCAAATGTATATATCTCCTTCCTTTATTTCCATGTTTACAAGCTAGATGTTTCTATTTATATAAATAAATATACTGCTATTCTTTATAGTATCTATGAAAAAAACCAAAGAACAACAAACAGTTTTTGTAGGCAGCAAGGTCATAGTAAGTGACCAGGCTTTAGCTTCGACTCTTTCTAATAAAGGCAGTTTTGGGGCATTTGTGAATGGAAAGCTCGAATTATCGATAGAAGAGGCAGTCTATTTGAATGAAAGAAAAGAACTTAAAATATACGACAAAAAAGGAAAGGAATTAAGGTTCCACGAATTACTGGAAATGGCAAAAAAGAAGCAAAAAAGGTTCTGGATAAGGTACTTGGTTTTCACTGACCTTAGAAACATGGGCTATCTGCCAAAGACAGCATTTAAATATGGTGGCGATTTTAGAGTTTATAACAAAGGCTCCATTCCAGGCAAAGAACATGCGGAATGGATACTTTACTGCTCTGACGAGCATGAGAGCCTTACGCTGCTGAATTTTTCGGCAATGAATAGGGTAGCTCATAGCGTAAGAAAAAGACTCCTCATGGGTGTAGTTGATGACGAAGGTTCAGTTACATATTATGAGGTTAATTGGGTGAGGATGTGATATGGCAAATCTTTTAAGGAAAAAATTGGCTTTGAAAAGAAAAAGCGTAAGAAAAAGCAGGAAAGATGAAAATAAATTTGAAGCTAGGCTTTACAAATACATAAATCAAAAGGCTTAAGAAATTTCCACCTTTATTCTTGATATTAGGTTCAAGCCTTCTATCTCCTTTGATTTTATAACCAGAAAAAGGAGCGTAGATCCTTTCTTTGCCTTTTCGTTGCTCCCTATCTTGAATTTTATTTCCTTTGTTTCCTCGCTGTCTATTATCCTTTCTTCAGAGAATTCATTGAAATAAGAATCCTGTATCTTATCATATATTATGGGCAGGAAATTATCTCTATCCTCAAGCTTTATTTCGAAAACCAACGGTACGTCAAAATTGTTCGTTATTTTTACTGACAATACAAAATTTTCATCTTCTTTTAAGTGTATGTCCTTTGCGTTTATTTCTACCGCAAGTTTTGATGAAAGCTCGTCATTTATTCTTTCTATTATGTCCTTTATTCTTCTCGAATAGTCGCTTTTTGTTAGAAGTCCATTCAATGCATGTATCAAGTTACCTGTTCTCTCATTTTTCATGAGAAGGTAATTATACACTCTTTCCTTGTCTTCTGGTTCAAGGTATTTGGAAAGCGTTTCACTTATAGCTCTTTTTATGCTTTTACTATCGTTTATTGTCAGGTCCATAAGTTTTTCTGTAGCTAAACATATTTAATCCTTTTGTGCATCACTGTCTCGAT
>JAMDDW010000027.1:0-4798 GCA_023488405.1 Candidatus Parvarchaeota archaeon
AATGGTGAAAATGGGGACCTTTATGTTGTTTTTCACATAAAGAAAAACGAGAGTTATGCAATATCTGGAAATAATTTAAAGACAAGGTTATACTTAGATTTAAGGGATATGCTTAATGGAATTGAATTAGATCTACCAACGCCATGGGGAAGTGAAAGAATTACTGTTAGTGCTGGAGAAACCGGCCCGTTAGTTTTAAAGGGGAAGGGCCTTTATGGCAAAAATGGACAGAAAGGGGACTTAATTATAGACCTTGTTCCAGATCTACCTAAAAAGTTAGGTAAAAAAGAACTTAATGACATAGAAAAAGCTTTTGGAGCAAAAAAAGAACCACATATCTCTGCAAATTAAATGGAAACGCTTAAAATAGCATTTTATACAGATAGTTATCTTCCATCTAGGGACGGTGTGGTTACATCTATAATTAACACAAGAAAAGAACTTGAGAGAAGAGGTCACGAAGTATACATATTCGCTTCTGGTGGCAGACAAACTGCGGCTCTTGCCAAAAAAGATAAGCGACTTTTTGTAATAAAAGGAATGCAGTTTAATAGATATCCTCAGTACACAATGGGCTTTATCAATAAGGAAAGTACAAAAGCCCTGGATATAATGCCCGATATAATACACGCTCACACTCCATTTAGTGCAGGTTTGTTTGGATATAAAGCAAGTGTGCAGCTAAATACAAAATTTATAGGTACTTTTCATACCATGGTATTCTCTGACGAGGCTATCTCTGCGTATTTTACCAATAACAGAGCCGCGATAAAGCTAAGTAAATTTGTTGTAATGAGATATCTTAAGTGGTTTTACTCTAAAACAGACAATGTAATTGCTCCCACCGTGTATGTAAAAAATATCCTAAAGAATGCTGGTTTAAAAAATATAAAAGTCATACCAACAGGAGTTGATTTCAATTCCATGAGAATAGAAAAAAAGGAACAAGCAAGAAAGAAGCTAGGTCTAAAAAGTAAGGATAAAATCATACTTTATTTCGGCAGAGTAAGCAAAGAAAAGAACATAGAGCTTATAATAAAAGCAGCCAAACTGCTTTATTCAGCAGGTTTCAAGTTAATAATTGCAGGTTCCGGGCCTTATACAAAGGACCTTATACATTTAAGTAAAAGCATAGGCAACAAAAATGTAATATTTGCGGGATTTATAAAAGAGGAGGATATTCCATTATATTACGCCGCTGCTGATATCTTATGCAACCCCTCTACCTTCGAAACGCAGGGTATAGTCAATTTATATGCAGCTTTTTATAAAGTTCCAGTGCTTTTGCCGGAGAGAAGTGCTCAGGAAGAAATGCTCAAATATTCAAAATGCGGGGAAAAATTTAATGCCCATAGCATAAAGGATTTAGTAGAAAAAGCAAATTACGTTTATGACAACACAAACAAGTACAAATTCAATGGAGTAATAAAGGAATTTGATATATCCAGAGCTGTAGACAAACTTATGGCCATTTATAGCTAAAATTTAAATACTTAAATCTATTTAATACTAAAAATGCTTTTATGTTTATGGATAAAGTTGCAAGCAAGTTGTTGATTCTGGTTCTTATACTGCTATCATCTGCGTTTTTATTTGGAAATGTCCATGCCTTAAAAGTAAGCCCAAATTCTATAACTGTAGAAAGCAATGCAGTTTCATATTTTAATTTTACTTTTTATAATAATCAGAATACTACTCAGAATATCTCACTTAATGTTGGTAGGGCGTCTATAATATATTCTGGTTATTTTAATAGTATAGGTGCATTTCCGCAGGAATTCCAGCTTCTCCCAGGTCAAACTAAGACAGTTTTATTCTCTTTTGAATCTAAAGACGTTTTCTTTTCCTACCCAATATCTCTACAGATACCATACAGTGCAAATGGAATACAAAATTACTTTAACATAAGTACCGCTATAATCCCAATAACAAAAACTTCAATATATCTATACTCGATAAATTCCTCTAAATCGTTTTATCCTTACAATACAATTTACTTTCAGACAGATATAATGAATTCCTTAGATCAAACGGGTTTAATCCTCCCTTTTGTTTATAACTTATCAAGCCAAGGAAAACTTGTTTATTCTGCCTCAAAAAACGAAGTTATTAGTAATCTGGGCTTAAACGTATTCAATTTTACAATGCCAATAAACACATTTAGTCCTTTATTGCCACCTGGTAAATATAATATATCGGTTTATACAAATTATAATAAGAATTCTTCTACTCTTTATTTTCCTGTTAATATACTGCCATATTACAGACCAATAATCAGTAAAAAATCAAATTTTAATATATTTGGGGGTAGTTCTACTATAACCATTAAAAATAGTGGGAATGTGCCTATAAACAGAAGTGATATTAATTTGACTGTCGGAGGGTTTAATTCATTATTTTTAATTAGTAAGTCATCTTCAAATAGTTCTGCAATTTTGGTTAATAATTTATTAGAGCCTTCAATACATTCGTTATTACCTGGTCAGAGTATAACTATCAGTTATTCAGTTTCTTACTACCCAATTTATCTTGTAATTTTAATAATAATCCTGGCATTTGTCATATTCCTTTACTTTAATAGAAAAGTAGTGCTTAAAAAAGAAGTAATAGAGCACAAAGCAGTAGATGGTTTCATAGACATCAAAGTTGCATTAAGGCTTAAGAATGTGTCCAGGAGGAAGATATACGCTATAGAATTGGAGGATGAAATCCCGCCAAATTCTTTAAAAATAGCAAAAGCGGGCCAGAAAGAAGGAAAGATAACCAAGCATGGAAATAATATGCAAATATCCTGGAAAGAAGAGGAACTTAATCCGAATGATGAAATAATAGTAATGTATGAAGTTAAGAGTAAAATTGGGATAGTTGGTAGCTTTGAACTTGGAAAAGCAACTGTAAAGTTAGATCTTAATGGAAAAAGCTACAAAAAGAAATCCAATTCATTAGTTTTGCACATTAAGCCTTAATTTTAAGTAATTAATTAAAACTTTAAATAGTTGTAATTGGTTTTTTAAATGATATAAGCCCCGATAGTCTAGTGGTCTAGGATAGTGCCCTGTCACGGCATTGACGCGGGTCCGAATCCCGCTCGGGGCGAGCTTGATTTATTTATACTAATCTTAAATGTTTTTGTTTTAAAAATGGAAAAATTAAGGTGTTTCAATAGAATCTAAGGTAAAGATTTATATAGTCACATATTAAGTATATAAAATGGCTTATTCAAATGTGCATCCTAAAGAAATAAGCAGGATGTCAGAGATTGCGATTTCATTTAAGTATCAGCTTAAATCTTATCTTAGAACAAAGAGGTTTATCGCATTAGCCATACTTGTGGCTTTGATATCTATAGCTGTTTTTGCTGTAGAAGCACATGCAGGTGTAAATGTTATAAACGCTGAATACAGCAATGCTTCAAATTATTTGTATAGCTTTATGCAGAATATAACATTTGTTGTTGTTATACTAGCAGCATTTTTCGGAGGTAATGCAATATCTACTGACTTTGCATCTAACTACAGCTATTACATCCTAGTTCAGCCTGCTAGAAGAAGTTCACTTTTAATAGGTAGATACATTGCGGCTTTGCTCGCATCATTTTCAATAATATTAATCTATTATTTATTTGCGGCTATAGCTTCGTTTTATTTCTTTGGTACTCTACCTTTAGTCTTTGCATCTTCAATTGGTTTGGTAGCACTTTTTGTTTTGTCTATACTTTCATTTGCATTTTTCCTAAGCTCATTATTCAATAACCCTCAAACAAGTACAGTTGCCGTTGTAATACTTTTAATAGTAGCATTACCAATCGCTTCAAGCGTTCTTCAGGGGTTTTTATCAGTGCAGCCGTGGTTTCTTGTGAATTATGGTGGGCAGGTTGTTTATACGGTTTTTTCAACGCATTTTGTGCATTTCTCACAAGTTGTAATACCTACAAAGGGAGCAAAGTTTACAATAACTCAATACGAGCCGTATACTCTAGAAGGTATAGAAATAATGCTTGGGTACATTATAATCTTTTTCCTGGCAAGTATATTCATGTATAATTATAAGGAAGTGAAAAACTAATGGAAATAAAAGTAAATAATCTTACAAAGAGATATCCAAGTAAACTGGCTTTGGACAATATCTCTTTTTACCATAAAGGAAAAGGGGTAATAGGTTACTTAGGTCCAAATGGTGCAGGAAAAACTACAACCTTTAAGATACTTGCTGGTTTACTCAAGCCAACATCCGGTTCCGTTTTTATAGACGGGTTTGATGTTACAAAAAATCTAAAAAAAGTGCTTTTAAATGTAGGAGCTGTGATAGAATCTCCGGAACCTGATAAGTTTCAGACAATAAAAGAAGCATTAACTATGTCTGGAGAATTCAGAGGGCTTTCTAAAGAGGATATAAACCACCAGATAGATAAATATGGGAAATTACTTGAACTTCCACCATTAAATTTAAGGACCGGTAGACTCTCTAAAGGCCAAAGACAGAGGGTTTCTTTAGTAGCAGCTCTTATACCTGAACCAAGTATATTGCTATTAGACGAGCCTACAAGCGGTTTAGATCCGGCAGAAAGGATAAAATTCAAAAAACTTATTCTATCACTCAAAAAAGACAGGTTAATACTAATAAGTTCGCACGTTATCCAGGAGATAAAGGAGGTATGCGATGAAATAATATTCATAAACAATGGTAAACTACTAAAAGAGGATAGCGTTAAAAACCTACAGAAAAAATATAAGGATTTAGAAAGAGCTTACTTAAAAATAGTTGGAGATTAATTACTATCTAAAAATAAAAGTATTTA
>JAMDDW010000027.1:4808-5210 GCA_023488405.1 Candidatus Parvarchaeota archaeon
TGGTGGTGTTGAAGAGGCTAAAGCATATACATTCTACGATCAGTACAATGCTGATTATAATAAGCTTTGGACTTCATATTACAATGTTTGGAAGAACCCAAATAGTGATTTAAGACTACAATATCCATTTCTTTCAATGTTTGAAAAGGCATTTAATTCTGCTTTTAACGTTAGATTTGGATATTTGTTGGGAGATGCTGCACCATACCAGAATAGTGCCACAGTTTTGTTCGCCTTAGGAGCAGCTACATGCGCAGCTTCAGCTTATTTATTTTATAAATACAAGAAGCAATCAAAGGCAGACAATCCAGTCAGTAAAAAAGAGTAAATTTTTGTTGGGCCATTTGTTTTAAGTGGCCTTTTTTATATTTTTAAAGGTTTAATTTCTTAGTATATTAATGA
>JAMDDW010000033.1:0-371 GCA_023488405.1 Candidatus Parvarchaeota archaeon
CATCTAAGACCATCCCCTCCATTAACATGTGAATTTATTGCAGCTATCCCATCTTCATCTAGATATTTATACGAATCCTCTGATCTGTAACCTGCTACATCTTTATCTGGAACTGTTATAACATCACTCTGCCCTCCGACGTACTTTATTTCTTCTACTTTATATGGCCTGAAAAACATTGCCCTAAAAAGCCCTCTTTCTACAGAAGACCTGTTAATTATTATTGCATCGTCCATGTTGTAACCAAGATAAGAAAGTACGGCTACAACTATATTCTGTCCTGAAAGATGCGACTTGAAGTTTTCATTCTCGTACATTTCTGTCTTAACTATTGGCATCTGCTGATCAATTGCTATCATTGAGTCATTGTC
>JAMDDW010000033.1:381-4888 GCA_023488405.1 Candidatus Parvarchaeota archaeon
ATGCAATAATAATTAACAGGTCTTCTGTAGAAAGAGGGCTTTTTAGGGCAATGTTTTTCAGGCCATATAAAGTAGAAGAAATAAAGTACGTCGGAGGGCAGAGTGATGTAACCAAGATAAGAAAGTACGGCTACAACTATATTCTGTCCTGAAAGATGCGACTTGAAGTTTTCATTCTCGTACATTTCTGTCTTAACTATTGGCATCTGCTGATCAATTGCTACCATTGAGTCATTATCATGCCTTATAAGATAATTTGTAGTATACAGCCCAACACCCTGCTGAACACTCTTCACTGCCGTAACGTTTCTGTGTGCATTACTGTGGTTTATGAATGGAAGCAATGAAGCCTGTGTACCGAAAACAGAAAGAGGAGTTATCTCCAGATGAGTATGCGCGGGAGTCAATTCTTCCTCATTTAAAGCAGTATAAGCAAGCTCTTCTTCATCAGCATCGAGATATTCTATTTTTCCTTTATCAACCAGATCCTGCCAAGTTATATGGCCCTCTGAAAGCAGTTCCACGTCTTCCTTTGTAACCATAGGCTTTCCATTTTTAACTACTATAAGTGCTCTGCGAAGCCTTCCGCTATCGGAATTTATCATTACACTATCGGTGTCTTTTCTGTATCTTACATTTACTTCCTTAGGTATCTTACTCTGCCTTCTGTCCTCTATTATTTCATTAACAAGCTTGTTTGGATCATCAGTAACTCCTGAAAGCACACCGTTTACAAATACGAAACTCATATCTTTTTCACCCCATAATTCTTCAACAGACCTTTAACTGTTTCCGTGTCTACGCCCTCTTTTGACATCATAGATAAAACAGCAAGATTCTTGGTAAGACCTATCTTTGGACCCTCTGGAGTTTCTACTGCACAGAATCTTCCAAACTGCGTTCCATGAAGGTCCCTAGCTCTGTAATTTTCTCTGTTTGAAGTAAGTAGAGATTCAACCTTTCTTAAATGTGATATTGTTGACGGGAAACTTCTTCTGTCTAGGTGCTGAGTTATACCAACCCTGCCGCCGACCCACTGGCCTGTTGCAAGTGCTGATCTTAATCTGGCAGTCAATTGGTCAGAAGTGAATATGTACTTTGGATCAGGGACTCTATCTTTTCTTATACCCCTTTCAAAGTTATACTTGGCATCATTCAATATCTGTTTGAATATGAACCTGAAAAGCATGTCTAAATTGTAGCTTTCGGCATGTAATCTTTTATTCGAGTAATGGTCTTTGTCTACTTCCTTTCCTTCTAATGCACTCTTTATCAGAAGGTTTGAAACATACATAAGGTACTCTGCTTTTATCTTTCTGGAGTCCTTGTCCCTACCTAAAAATGGAAACAGCAATGAATCTATGTTCAACTCTGCGGTCTCTTTAGTGTGAATTGAATGAAGCATCTTGCCTATAGTGTCCAGTGCATCATTTTCTGAGTCTATATTGAAAGCTATAAGATTCATGTCTACTGTATTTATTATGTCCTCATCGTCTTTTCCTATCTTCTTGATTATTTCATTTTCATTAGTAACGCCTAGGGCTTTTATTAACGTAATAATTGGAACTCTCTTTAACTTGCCGAAAGTTACGTAAAGAAGGTTGCTGCCTGAAATCTGCAAAGTATGCGGAACCTTTATTGCATCGGCATCGGCAAATATCTTTGCGCTGAATTTGAATCCTTCCTGATTGTCTTTTGAGATCAATATGTTGTTTGGAGCGAGGTCCTCTGTTGTTATTATTATTCTTTCGGTGCCATTTATTATGAAGTATCCTCCTGGATCCGTTGGATCTTCTTTTGCTTCAGTCAATTCACTTGCTGACAGTCCGTAAAGATTGCAATATTTTGATTTGACAACTATTGGCATACGCCCTATGAAAACATCCTCGTTTACGATTTCCTTGCCGTCCGCCAGATATGAAACAGAAAGCATTAAAGGCGCATCGTAAGTAAGGTCCCTTATCCTTGCTTCCATTGGATTGATTAATCGTACTATGCTGTCTGCCTCTATTATGTCCGGCTTTCCAATCGTTATTTTGTTTATTTTTATCTTAAAATCTTCGACTCCTACTGGCTTTATAACAGGCTCTATCAAACCCTCACTCTCTATTATCTTGTTAAGCCCTTTGTCTATAAAGTACTCAAATGAAGATATGTGGTGAGCAGCCAAGGCGGTTGAACCCAATGCCGATCTAAGCAATGCTTGATATGTATTTTTTTCCATTTTATTTCACCACCAACCTATAATAATTGTACTGCCCGGCAGTCTTGCTGCTACGTTTTATCTCCAGAACATCTCCCTCTTTTGCATCCAAAAGCTTAACTGCAGGATCATTTACTTTTATCTTGGGAAGGTCTTTTATAACGATGTTGTATTTGCTAAGCAATTGGTCAAGTTCCTCTTTGAGCATTATTCTATATTTCGGCGATAAACGGCTATTAAATACATCGATATCCAAAGGGGGAACCTCTTAAGTATAATTTATAATTCTATTCTATAATACTTCTAGTATTTAAGCTTTTCTATTACTAAATTATATGCTATTAATTCACATTCACTACTTTGAAAATATGAATACCAACATGTAATTAGCCACTGTTTAACATCTTTCTATACATAGATGATCTTCCGGAAAGTTCATTTACATTCTTGTCCGCCAGATTAAAGGCCGCGTTACTATAGCTTATAAGCCAGTATGAAATAAGTATTGAATAAAGCAACGCGGAATAAACCTCGGGCAGATTAAAGCTACTAACTAAATAAACGAAAACAAAGAGCAAAACAAGATATATAACAAATACAAACAACGACTCAAAACGAATGCCTTTTGCAAGATTTCTGCTGTTTAAAATTGCAGAATGCAATGTGGAATTGCCGTATATTGAGAAAAAGTTGGAAAACATGAACGAACTGCCGTAGTATATTCCAGGTATGACCAATACAATTAAACCTATAATGGAGATTATGGCTTGAATAAAAGTGGCTATCAAGAACTTCGGAAAAGCGCTCAACGAACTTTTAATCAAAGAAACCACATTTAAATTGCTTGAAACTAGGTAATACAATTTATAATAAAACAGGGCTGTCAAAGAAAAAACAACCAGTAGGAAAGAAACTACAAAAACAACTTCACCTACAATTATTGTAGTCATTGAGGGGGTAAAAATAAAGCTTCCATTCAAAAATGCGCCCAATCCCAAGTACTTGAAGATCACAATGAATCCCAAAAGAAAGATTGTAAGTGTTATAGAAAGAAACGCAAAAAACGAACTAAGTTCCGACAAGGATTTAAGGCCGTAAACCAAACTATACAATGCTGACCTGATCCTGCTTTGCTCTTTCATTATTATTAATTATGCAGCATAATTAATATCCTTATCCTAATTTATCCTAAGCATCCTTTTTGCGTATTTATATTTTAGCTTAAAACCGCAATATTTATAGACTGGGCAGGTGCCACACTGCGGAGAAACTGGCTTACAAACTTCCCTCCCGAATCTTACAAACGAATAATTTGTGGAAATCCTGAGATTTGGACTAAGTATACTTTCAAGCACTGCTTCCGTCTTTGCAGGTTTTGTCCCTTCTGGCACTATGCCCAAGCGCTGTGATATCCTATTCACATGTGTATCCACAGCTATATAGGGCAGATTAAATCCCCACTCCAATACAAGGCTTGCAACCTTTTCCCCAACTCCCGGTATCTGCATCAAATCTGCTTTATTAGAAGGAACTTCTGAATCGAATTTTGTTATAAGCACATTGCAGGCCCTTTTCAAAAGTTTTGCCTTAACTCGAAAAAAACCGACTGGGTATATTAGATTTTCTATCTTTTTCGTCGGTAATTTTGCTATCTTTTCAGGAGTATTTGCAACAGAAAGCAGCCTTTTCTGTGCAGGAAACGTTGTAGTATCCTTTGTTCTTGTGGAAAGTATTCCATGCACAAGTATTTCAAATGGGCTTGCCTTTCTTTCCTTAGTATAGTACTTTCTGCTTATTATCTTTACTGCATTTACAAAATCATCTTTGTCCACAATTCATCAATAAAACTACCGTAATAAATAATTTAAGCACCAAAATAATAGGGATTAAATGAAATATCAAATAAAAAACGAGGGTTTAAAATACCTCACAGAAAAATATGACATCGATTTTGACAGTCTGATAGACAGCATACGCGAAAAAAAATACGATAAAGTAGCAATACAAATCCCGGATGGCTTTAAATTGCACGCATTGGACATTGCAGACATGATAAGTGAAAATTCTGGGGCAGAGGTATACATATGGGGAGGAAGCACTTATGGAGCATGTGATGCGCCGATAGGCCTTGGAAAATTTGGGATAAAGGCAGTTATACAATTCGGACATGCAAGATTCAGAGCTGATGAACTCGGAAAAAGCAGTGGTTAAATGATAACTATCGGGATAGATGAAGCAGGCAGGGGCCCGTTAATAGGCCCAATGACAGTAGCAGGTATAGGATTAGACGAGGAAACCGGCAAA
>JAMDDW010000003.1:0-286 GCA_023488405.1 Candidatus Parvarchaeota archaeon
TTTTGTCTATTTTCACGTTTTCATTTAACAGGTTCTCAAATTTTATGTAAAAAAGGGATTTTGACGGAATGTAACCCTGTTGTATTATTTGGAATCCTGGAAATCCAGAGTAGCTCGACTGGGTAGTGGCTCCAGTTAAACTCGGAAAAAATGTGAATATTATATAAAATATTGACCCTATAACCGCGATAGCCAAGCTATAGATTATTATCATCTCTAGAGATTCCTGTCCTTTCATATCTTTTTTATGAATTTTTAAAATATAAGTATGATTTTGTAAAGCAAT
>JAMDDW010000003.1:296-13707 GCA_023488405.1 Candidatus Parvarchaeota archaeon
CTACCAAGGCATAATACTAAGAATTGACTCTTTATAATAAAAGTATTTAATGCATTATAAGTTATTATATTGAATATTTACTTCTAAATAGTAAATTATAAATACTAGTGAAATTCATATAAAATAGTGGAAAATGAACGCTTGGAAAAGATAATTGGATTTGAAACCGAGAGAGGGTCCAAGTACCGGTATCAGGATAACAAAGTGATAAGAAAGAAATATAGTGGAAAAGAAGACGAATTCAATCTGAACGTTTTCATACCCCCTTACAGCGAATTGGATGCAGGAACAAAGTCCAAACTTGAAAGGATGTATGAAATTAAAAGTGAATGGGCATACAACAGGTTCATAGAAGAGGTAGTGTATGACCGTTCAATTTACAGATCGCATGTTTTTTCATTTGAAGATGGAGTGCTTAAAAAAATAGATAGCGATGAAAATGCGGAAGGGAAAGAAGTATACTTTGTATCCATATTCAAAAGTGAAACCGGGCCAAAGTCAAAAATAGCCTTTTTGGTTAAGGCAGATAAATCACCAAAAGAGGGGTATTTTCCTTATCAAGAGAATAACACAAAAAAAGAAACTTACCTATTTCACATAGGAGATAAGGTTTCAAAGGTCTACAAAGCTAGGCTTTGAATGTTTTAAATCCTACCTCTTTTTTGTTGACCTCTTTTTTGTAATTCTCATTGCTTACAACATGATTCATGACAGCGAAATTTTTGCCGCAGTAAAAACATTTTACGGTTTTAATGGATGAAGTTTTCCTGTACCTGCCGCAGTTGGGGCATTTCACAATTCTGTAAACCGTCATATCCTAATTATCTGCTTTGCTATGCTGTTAATGTCCCTTGCCGCAAAGCTTTTCGGGGAAGATATGACCAAAGGTATCCCTACCTTGAGGGCATTGTAAACCTTGTTGTCCTCTCTTATCTCCCAAATATTGCTTATCCTAGTCAACTCTTCGATTTCTTTTTTTGTCATTTGCTCCTTTATCCTTGTGTTTACTTTGTTTATAACAAGACCTAATATGCTTATTCCCGCATCTTCCAGTTCCTGCTTCAGCTTTTTAGCCTCTATTATCGAGGTTATGTCAGGATTTGATATGATGAGGCTGTTTGCCTCCTTTATGAGTTTTATGAATTCTATGTCATAAGAAGGCTTAGAGTCTATCACTATAAAATCGTATTTACCCAATAGTTTGTTTATGTAAAGATTGATGTTTATCAGTTTATGCGCAGATCTGTCAGTTCCGCTCTTTGCGACCCTTGATGGCAGAAGATGGAAATTTGGGTTATCTCCCGTGTATATAGCTTCTTCTATTTTAGTTCTTTCATTTAATACATCCTCTAAGGAGTATTTGAATCCGACGAAACCATAATAAACTGCAACATGTGGTGTTTCAAGATTTGCGTCTATTAAAAGGGTCTTTTTACCAAGATTAGAAATTGCAGTGGCAATGTTTACGGCGGCGGTCGTTTTTCCCACCCCTCCTTTTGGACTCATCACCACAATAATCTTGGCTGGCATATAAATAATAAAAGATAGACTAATTAATATTTATGGATGCCGACAAAACGTGTGCCATATGCGGTAGAGAAGCCGTTTTTTATTCTTCTTACCTAAAGCAGGAGCTTTGCAAAAAGCACTTTGAAAGGATGCTGATAAAAAGAGTCAAGTCAAACATGAATACAAATAAATTAAGAAGCAGGCTTTTCAGGTTTGGAAATGAAAATAATTACGGCAGGGCCTTCCTTGAATTTATGTTTAAAGACCTGGAAAGTAAAGATGGTGAAAAGCTTTATTCTTATACATTGGAGGACTTTGCCATCTCTGTGATGAAATTCTTTCTCTTCCATGAGCCTACCGACAAAAAAATAAAGAATAAGGACGGCTTCAGCCCGCTTTTTAATGTATCGGAGAATGAAATAATGAGCTTTTTCAGGCTTAAGAAGAAAACGCTGCAAAATGCAAAGAGGAGCGGAAAGGATGAGTCAGTACTAAAATTTTTAATGGAAATAGAAGAAAGGAGGCCTGGTGGAATGATATCTCTGGTAAAGGCGGGCATAACCTTGGGTATTATCTAAGCCTGTAATATTTCTTTCTTACTGTATTTCCCCAGCTGAAGTTTCCCAATTCGTTTTTGTTTTCTACAGTTACTTTGCCGTCCTTCAATGCAATGTACAGATAATGATAAACTATCCTGCTTGATACTTGTCTACCATTCTTTTTTATTTCCTTGTATATCTCGTAACCCGTTTTTTCTCCGTTTGATAGCGAGGAAAGCACTGCTTCCATCAGTTCCTTATCTATTTTTCTTACCATTTTTCAACTACACTGCGGCAAGGATTCATTGACCGAAAGGCATATGTACTTTAATATATCGTTGTATGCAGTCTGATTATTTGCAAATCCTCCAACTTTATAATATTTTCCATTGAATACTATCAGCGGTACCCTATTCACGCCTATCTTGTTGAAAATTGACACCGCTGAATCAGGTAGGTTGGCAGTTACGTTGTTATTGTACGCAGATATGTTGAATTCCCATGCACAGAAATAGCCGCTGTAAAATGTTTTGTTACCCCACAAGCCAAAAAGAGACGTTACATTTTGGAAAGAATCAACAGTAGAAGTGCAGGTTTTGCAGTTGTCTGCATAGTAAATAACAAACGATGGCAGAGTTGGAGAGCAGAGTCCAGACATGTTTAGATCTGTTTTGTGGAAGGAATATAAGCTGGTTAGCGAGTAAGTCTGATAGTAAAAGAATACGGCAAGCATTAAAAGTACAAAGATTACAACCGAATAAATGTAGTATCTTGACTTAGTTAGCATAGAATGACATGTTCAAATTCTTCATTTCGCTGGAATTGCAGCTGTTTTTGCTGTTGACTATGCATATGTTTGTGTAATTTCCTAGGCTTTTGTACAAGTAACTGTAGCTTTGGGATGAAAAGTAATTTGGATTTACAACTATGTTGAATATTTTTGAGTAACTGCATTGACTTGCATTTATTAGCCGGTAAACCTGGAACTGGAACGGGCTGTATATACCAGTTTCATTTTCATAGTTTAATATTTTCCCGTTTCCATTGAAGACTATGTTTACTGTCATCTGCTTCATATTCAATATCGTTTTTATCATGTCACTTATGTTTGTGCTTTCATTGAATAGTTTTAAGTCATATTTTAAAGGATCAACAATAGAATAGTTCTGAAACCCTGAATTAACAATGTCTGCATAATAACTTTTTACCTGCGAATAAGAAAGATTAAACATCTGTTTTATCTGCATAGGGGTCATGCTCTCATTTATGAAATTATAAAGCTGTTCATATGCCTTGCTGCAGTTAGTGACATTTTCCACACTGCACATTGAAATAAGCGCCATGTTCGTTATCACATTATTATATTCATTCTGCAGTACAGCAGAGTTCAAAGGTATATACGGAAAAGCAGGTTCCATCTCATAATTGCAACCGAAAATTACAGAGTTGTTCGACAAACCCCCATAAAAATAGTACAGGTCCTTGTCTGAAAATCTGCTTAGGTTTATGTTGTAGCTTGAAAGAAAATCCTCAAGTTTGATGCCATTTGTGATGTTTTGTTGGCTGTTTACTGTTACTGGTTTAAATGGATAAACGTACAGTATGGCAGTAAATGCCGCAAGCAGGATTACCAATACAAGCAATGCCTTCATTGTTGCATTATTTTCCATTATTTAACTTTTCGCTCATTTTTTTTTGCAGTCCTTCTGGAGAGTAGTTTATCCTATTTATGCCTAGTGTATCTATCGGATCATTCTCGCCGGCAAGCACATCCAGTTCGAAATGGTCTGCTCCAGACTGCTTAATGTTAAAGGTAATCTCATTTGTAAATTTGTTTATTATCTTTATAATGAGATTCGCTAGGTCAAATGCCACAACGCTGTCCAATTCCTCTATCGCAGTGTGTTTAAGTGTTGTTATTCTTGCTACTTCGTTCTTTTTCGGCGAAAATGGCACATACGCTATTAAGTTTTCGGTTTTGTATATCTCCCTATTTCCTACATAATTCAAGCTTTCACACACATGGCATTTTTGAGTGTTGTGCATAGGTATTGGCAGTATAACCAAATCCCAATAATCATGTCCGTTGACATACCTGCTTACCGATATGTTTTTTCCTATATCATAGGTTTTGAGTTCATTAAGTCTCTCGCTTACAACTAAAAGTAGCTTTTCAATGTCATCTGCCGAATAAGTTACAAAGTCGGCAGAATGTTTTTCGTTTTCCACAATTAATTCTTCATACCCATGCGCGTTTGAGCGCTTGAAAAACTTTCCGTCAAGCTGGTATCTTGAAGGCTGTACCCTGTCCTTTATTTCATATACTCTTAGGTATCTTCCTTTGAATTCGATTGATTTTATTGCATTTTCAACAGGCAAGCACTCTCTGCAGCCTGTTCTTTCATTGCTTATCAAGTCAAAGGTAAGGTCTACCGGATCCAATCTGAATTCTTCCATTTTATCCTTCAAGCTTTCCTATTATTCTCGCATATGCAGGTCTTGTTACCAGCAAACCGATCAAAGACGCAAGTATTGTTGTAAGCGCGAAGCCTGCAAACAGGCTTGCTGTTGAAAACAGGAGGGGAAACATTATGGCTGCAAACGAAAAGAATGAAACGAATATTATGAAAAATGCCCTGCTTATTCTCTTCTTTGTAACGGCGTATTCCATCTGTGATGAGCCCCTTCTCATCTCATCTGTTATTATTATCTGGTCATCGACAGATATACCTATGCTGGCTATTATACCTGCCATGCTTGGTATGTCCAATGTCCAGTGTATTGCCGCCGCAACCCCTATCACTATAAATATCTCCGTAATACTTGTAAGGAGTATCAATGAAGATATCTTATAATCCTTGTATCTTAAGAATATGACTATGCTTACAAGCACGAATGCTAGCAGCAATAAAATGTATATCTGGCTTATAAACTGGCTGCCTGCTGTAGGAGAAACGGAACTTATTGATATTATCTTCAATGGTACTGGTAAGCTGCCTGACTGCATTACTGCCTGGAGCGTTTTCATGTCTGCCGTTGACTGCTGCAGGTCTACTCCCCCGCCTTCTATGGTTATAGCACCGTTGAAGTTTGTAAGTATATTTTCAGAGATCAAAAGAGGCTGGCCCTGCTGCACACCATTTAAGTACAGGTGTATCCTCTTGTTGAAATAACCCGGATTTGTAGTTGAGGGCTTCAGGGTTTTTACCGCATTCTCAAAGTTCTTTGCAGCGCCGGAAGCCAGCTGTATCCCGAATTGGAACTGGTAGCCATTTGCTGCACTTGGAGTTTGATAAACTCCGAAAGGACAGCCTGATGAAAGGCAAACATCCAATATGCTTTCGCTCGAATTGCTGCTGTTGAAAACTGTGATGTTGCCTATAGTAGCATAAAACTTACCCTGGTTTTGAATCAATGACAGTGCTTGGCTTTCTCCCACATTAGGCATGCTGACCATTATAAATGCATTGCCTGACAGCGCCTGAACAGTGCTAACGGTAGTGCCGCTTATTCCATAGACATCAACCCTCCTTGAAAGCGTTGTCTCTAAATCGGAAAGCACAGAAGCGTTGTAATTTGTGGAGTTTGGAACCACTTCTATCTGCGTTCCTCCTATTATATCCAATCCATAGTTTAAGTGCGTATAAGGCACGTTCTGCGTTTGTATAGTTGAAGAATTAAAGATAGCGCCGGGCTCTACGAATATTCTAGTTGTATTGCTTCTGTATATGTAAGGGAAAAGCTCATTCTCATATGTCAAGCTCAGTGAGGTATTGACTAATGCGCTTTTGTTTAGTTGACTGTAAAACTGCTGTATGTTATGAACCGGTACGCCATCTACAGCAGTTATTATCGATCCAGCCTGTAATCCAATGACCCCTCTTGAACTTAAATTGCCTATATAAGAGTTAACAGGCATGTAAACGACCTGCGCACCGTTTACATTTGTAATGTTTGGCTGTATGGCCAAGAAAGATACGACTGCCAGAACAATCATTAATATTATACGCCAGTCATAAAATATTGATTTTGCCATATTACGCCTTTGCCACCTGCTTTTCTGCTTCCTTGTATTTTAAGCCGTACAGCTGTGTGGAGCCATTCAATATCCACACAGTGAAATCATCGAATATTACTCCTATTATAAGGATTATCGCTATCTCATGCAGCGTTGAATTTGTCGTTCCTAGGAAAAGTATGAGAAACGTTACCAATGCCGCGGCGTCCATCGTAAGCGAGGTTTTTATTGTCTTGACAAGACGGTAGCGCATGCTTGCCTCCTCCCTTTTCAGTATGTTTGTAGCCAAGATTATGTTCCTGTCAGCAGAGTAGCCCATTATCATAAGTATACCCGCTATGGAAGCGGTTGAGAAACTGAAGCCTATTATATCAAGCACCCCCACTATGTTTATTATATCGCTTATTATGCTTATCACGTTTGAAAAGGCCTGCCATATGCTTCTGAAGTAGAATAGAGAAACCGCAGCTACAAGGATGAATGCTATACCAAGAAGTATGAAAGAGCTGTAGAGAGAGCTTTGTGCCAGAGTAGCGCTTACAAAATCAACGCTTGAGTCCTTGCCGTTTATTGGCATTTTAAGTATGCTTGAAAGGCTGCTTTCCAGCAAAGTAGTGTTAACATTCTTTCCAACAGTTATTGAGTACCCTGTTATTGTATTAGTAAAAGGAGCTTTTACCACGCTTACTGTCACTGCCTGCTTCAAATCCGTTCCCAAAGAGCTAGCTATCAGCGTTGGCGAAATGCTCTGGTTGGTGCTTACAACTATATTGGTACCGCCGGCAAGCGATATCCCTTCGTTAACCGGCATTCCATGAACATGGTAGTAGTAACCTATAAAAGAAGCGAAGAATATTACGAATATTATGGGTATGAACACCATCTTTCTGTAGTTTCGCAGGTAATAATCAACCACATTATCTATAGTTTTGCTTACCTTGTTTCTTATGCCCATAAAGAATCCATAACCCTTGATTTTATTAATTCTTAATGTATTTTGGCTTTTAAAGGCTTTTGCCCCTATCTTTTGAAGTAATGCCTTTCGTATAATGCCCTTATCTTGCTTTCATCCTTTAAATTGTAATAAAGCTGCGTCATAACATTTTTAAGGGGATTTTTCCAAGAGTTCTTCCGCATTGCCAAGTTGTAGTTCATAAGGAATTCCTTCTCTTTGCTTTCGGGGCAGTAATCCCAGACATTGTCTTTCAGCATGTAAATCTTGTATAAGCTTACTTTTTCTTCTTTATACTCGGCATTCCTTTCCTCTGCTATTTTGCTGCCTATTCTTCTTGCTATCCTGTATCTTTCATTTTCAGTTAAATGCGCAGCGTTCAATGACAGTGAAAACCTTATCTCATCAACCTTTAATATCTCATTTAATTCAATCGCATTGTATGCCCTTTCAACAGTTCTTATCTTCTTCAAGATGTTCTTTTTCCTGTGGTGCAGCAGTTCATCAGCCTTTATAGTCTCTATCTCAACTATCTCGCATATCCTTTTGCCATTGTCATTGTAAAGCAAAACAAGGTCCGCATTCCATTTGTCTGTCTTTAGCTTTTTCTTCTCATTTTCATTTACAGAATAATTCATCCTTTTTCTGTAAATTTGCAAGGGATATTCTGCATCGGCGTAGTCTATCTCCCTTCTTTTTTCTATGTAAGAGAATGTAGAAACCTGCATCAATTTGTGGAAAATAGCGGGATTATTGTCTATGGTATTCTCGATAAGCAATTCCTCAAGTCTTCTTTCCCCCACGCCTTAATTAGACCGGAAATAGTATAAATATGCTATGCTTTTAATCTAAATATGAAAGGGCAGTTTTCCTTTGAGTTTGTTATAGATGTGTCATTTGTTCTGGTATTGATAGCATTCATAGCGATCTTCTTCACGCACATATCAGCAGGCAATCCAACAGTTTCTAAAATGAACAGCATATGCTATGAGATAGCTGATTCCATAAACTCAATAGCAACCTCAAACGGCCTACAAACCGTTGAATACCTGCCCTTGCTTCAGTTTACATCCTTTGAAAATTACACCATAAACGTTTCGAATGGAGTTATAATAATCTATGAGAGCTCTCTTTACGGTGGCAAGCTTTTGGCAGGGCAGGATTTAACATCATGCGGTGCAAATACCATGCTAACTGAAAACGAGTCCTTTGGGCTATCAAACCTTGCATTGTACACAAATTCAACTGATATTGCAATGGCCTACGAGTATGCAAACTACTCTGACAACCTACCAAATTACCTTTTCATAGGAGGGTTTACAGGAAAGGTTAATCTTTCATTAGACTTTTCAAATGGAACAATCCAAACATTGGCTGTAAGCAATTCTCCTTTCACCTACTTTGCAAACACAAAATCAATAGCTTTACCCGCGGGAATCTACAATTATGTGGCAACAAGCGTCAGCAATCCCAATATTTATATTGATTTGCCATTTTCAATAGGTTAATCCTTATTTTTACTTTTTGAAATAGTAAAATATGAATGTTTAAATACCAGCGATTTTTTATATAATCATGGCAAAAGGACAGTCAGCATTAGAGTACATGATGACTTATGGTTGGGCAATACTGATCATAGTCATCGTAGCTGTAATCCTGTACTCTATGGGTATTTTCAACCCTAGAGCAAGCGTAACTGCAACAAGTAGCGGGTTTGCACCGTTCACAGTAAGTTCGACCGTGTGCACTCCAACGTATCTGGCAGTGGCCTTTAGTGTTGGACCATTACCTGGCGGAGCAACATCCGCATCGGTAACAGGCCTTACACTTAGTTCGCCAACAGGACTAACTATAACTGGAACAACAAGCGTAACGCCTAAGGTGACATTCCCAGTAACTGTAACTACAGGAACTAGCTTCGTCATAAACGCTACGAATGTAGGTTGCACAGGTTCGGGGATAGCATTCAGTGCTCCAGGAAACTTGAGCTACAGTGTTTCAAACAGTGCAGGTAAAGCAACTTATTACGCGACAGGAACATTAGTAGGAACAGGTAGCAGCTAAAAAATGATTTGATTTTTTTATTTTTTTCTTTCTGTTTTAAAGAATTAGGTTTAATTGCTGAACTCTAAGAATTCTGAAATGATGATACTTGCAATTCTTAGAGTACCTTTAAAATATCTATAGAGAGCATTTCTTGACAAATTAGTCTAGTAAAGCTTTTAATTTATTTAAAGCCATATATTTAAAATGGCAACACATGCCCAAGCCGCTATAGAATACATGATGACATATGGCTGGGCGGTTCTGATAATAGTTGTAGTGATGGTTTTTCTTTATTCAATGGGCGTTTTCAGTCCAAGCAGGTCTGTTCCTCCAACTTCTACAGGCTTTTCTCCATTCTCAATATCCGCGGCGATATGCAATTCAACCCAGTTGACTTTCAGTATGCAGGTTTTATTTTCGGGAAATGTTGAATATGGGTATCTTAAGCAGATAACCTTCACGTCTGCGCTCGGCTCCAATATTACTTCAGGAACCTTTAATTTGAATAATATGCAGGTGATAAGAGGTCATTTTTACAATATCAAAATAAAAGGCATAAGCTGTCCGGCACCTGCGGTGACCTTCCGTTTCGCTTCAATATTGGAGTACTCGGATGTATCCTCTGCGCTTCAAGCTACTTATAACACAACCGGCACTATAGCAGGAAAAAGTACATAAAAAACCTTTATTTTTAAAAATTTATTATTTCAGTAGTAAATCCTTTCTATAAATCAACCCAAATAATATTGCACTTAGCGTAGGGCCATTAACAAACATGCCCTTCTTCACCATCTCAATTGCTTTTTTGGCAGGGACTACTCGAACAATTATATTCTCCGCAGGTTCAAGATTTTGCTTTCCTCCAATACTGCAATCAGCTATAAATATGTGCATGAACTCGTTTGAAAAGCCGGGAGAAGTGAACATTCCTCCTGCCTTTTTTATCTTTTTGCATATGAGCCCGGTCTCCTCTTCAAGCTCGCGCCTTGCTGCCGTTATTGGAGCTTCATTTCTTTCGATTAATCCAGCAGGGAATTCATACAGCCATTTTTTTATTGTAGGCCTGTACTGCTTTATTATTGCAATTTTGTCATTGTTGATTATGGGTAAAACAAGCGCTATTTCCTTAGAGCTTACCTTCTCAAGTTTCATTGTGTGGCCGTTTGGAAGCTTCACGTTCTCAGTTTCTACCTCAAAGCGCTTTCCGGAGAACTCTTTCATAAAGTCAAATAAGCTTGCAAGGTATTAAACTTTTTTATTTTGTAATTAGGTTATGTTAATTAATAACTGCAGTTAATGAAAAAGAAATTAGCTTTTTTAAAGCGGTCTGCATTAAATATACTATGAAAAAGGCAGTCTATGCAGGCAGCTTTGATCCTATAACTATAGGGCATGAATGGGTTATAAAAAAGGCTGCGGAATTGTTTGATGAATTGGTGGTTGCAGTAGGCGAGAACCAGCAGAAAAAGGAGGATTTTTCACTGGAGGAAAAGAAGAAAATGCTTTTTTCTGCAACAAAAGACTATAAAAACGTAAAGGTAGACTCGTTCAAAGGAGAACTTCTAGTAGACTATGCCGTCAAGATAAATGCTTCTTATATAATAAGAGGCATAAGAACAGAAACTGACTTAGAATACGAAAAAGGGATACAATATATAAATAGCAGATTGAATGAAAAGATAACGACAATTTTTCTTATACCACCAGAGGATCTGTCAGTTGTAAGCTCTAGTTTGGTAAGAAGTTTGGTAGGAAGCAAAGGCTGGGAAAAAGTGGTAAGGAAATTCCTTCCAAATGATGAATGCTACAAGGTATTCACAGAGCATTATTCCAAGATATAAATCTCACTCTTTCTTTTCAGCTTTTTTATCCTTTAATTTATACAGAAGACTTCTTGCAAGGTTTTCATTTAATTTATCCAGGTATGTCTTTGCCTTCTCCAATATCTTTCCGTAGTTTTCATTGGAAAGTTTGAAACTGCTGAAAGAATTTAAAACCATTCTTTTTTCTTCTTTTACATTTGAGTTTGAGAAATGTTCAGAGTATGTTTCTATGCTCGTTTTTACATCTGTTTTGTATAAAAAGCTGGATATGGCGGAGAATCCTGCAAGCGCTTCTATGTAGTTGTTTGATTTTGAAAGCGCATACCTTGTTGCTTCCGATTCCGGAAAGCCATCTACGACGTAATTTCCGCTGTTAATGTAAAGCAGCCTGTGGAAATAGTCCCTGACGTTTTTATTTTTGTCTTTTACATCATGGGAATGCCCTATTTCATGCCGTATTATAAATTTACAGCCTTCCCTAAGTTCTTTGAGTTCATCCTTCTCTGCTATAATGTACATTATACGCCTAGCTTCATTTGATATCCATATCTTGTTGTATCCTACAGAATAGGCCATGCTGTTAATGTAGTAAGGAAGAATGTTTTTTACGAGTTCAAGCTCTTCATTTATGCCAAATTTTTCAAATAAGAAGCGTTTGTACTCTATGTTATCTTTCAGTATCCTGTTCAGGTTCCTGTTCTTCATTTCCTTTTTAGATTTTAAATAATATAAAAATGTTTATCTGCAAGTGATTAATAAAAGATGATGCAAGTATATAATTGAGAGGGCACTCAATCATAATTTATGAAAGGAGAAATAATCTACAGCTATTTTTACGATTTCGCAGATGAAATAGACCTGAAGGAGGTTAAAAACTATTTTAGGGGAGCAGAGGAATTCTCCTTTTACGAGTATGGAAAAGCCGTGCCGGATGGGCTAAATCCATTTGAGCTTCCCTTAATAATTAATGCCGGTAAAAAAGACGTGAAATTCGACAGCATAAGCATTTCAGTGAATATTCAATGCGTAATCTACTCTGTAGGAGCAATGGCTGTTAGGGTGCGTTCTCCCATTGGAAATCTTAATACAGCTTTGTTGGAAAGTATAACCTTTGACAAGCGGTTTGAAAACCGATTTAAGGAGCTTGCAGAAGATACTAAAGTTAGGATTGAAAAAACACTTTCAAAGAGGATGCAGGTAAAGGAAAAGAGAATATTCGAGATGTATCGGTCATACTTCCTTGAGCAGTGTGCCAGCAGTTTTGTAGAAAAAAACAAGGAGCTAATAGCAGGCATATTGTTGGATGAGCAGAATTACAAGGAACTTTCAAATGAATACGTTACAAATACGATAAAGAGGAATTTGTCATACTATGGCTGTGATTCAGTCATCGTTGACTGGGATGCGATGTTCCTTACATCAAACACAAGCAATTATGAGAATGAAATAATGGTTGCTGATACAGCAAATATACAGCTTTTGGAATACAGAGTATACCAGAGTGAAGTGAACAAAATGATAGACACCGTAAATAATCGTTTCCTGAACATGAAAAGGAATCCAGTATACATGGTGTTTACAAGAAGGAATCTGATAAGGTTAAGCAAGGAGATAAGTGATTTCTATGCAGAGTACAAGGATCTTGTCGAAGGCATAAACCAAATAATCATGAGTTTCGGAGAGTGGTATCTTGCTAGACTTTATTCTCTTCTTTCAGATGCCTTCCGTCTTGCTGACTTAGCAAAAAGGCTGGAAACCACATTTGAAATGCTTGTAAACATACGCAGTTTTATACAGAGCCAAGTATCAGAGGATACCAGCTCTTTTTTGGAATGGATAGTCATCCTTCTTTTTGTAATTGAGATAATCCTCATAATAATACCGTTCTACAAATAGCGGCATTTCCTCTTTATCTTCAGTTTTCTGCTATAGAAAAGCTTAATAACAGGGATATATCTTAAATAATTAATGCTTACTAAGAGCAGAATCGATTTTAAAGGAGTAGTGTTTGATTTTGATAACACTTTGGTGGATACTAAAACAACCATAGCTAATGCATACAAGGCCGTTTTCTCCGATATGGCCGAAAAATTCAATATAGACAAAAAAAAGCTTGTTTCCGAAGCCGATTCTTTCCAGCGGGAAAAGATAAGGGAATTGGCGGATTCTAAAGTGTCCTACAATCATGCAGATTGGATACCATTAATAGCAGAGAAGGAATCAATAAAGTTAAATGAAAAGGAAAAGGAGTACTACCAAAAGATGTTTTATTCCTATGTTTTAAACAATCAGAAATTTTCAAGCAAAACCGAAGATTTACTGAAGAAACTGAAAAAATCTGGCAAAAAGCTGGCACTTCTAAGTGAAAGAGATTCAGTAAGCGGCTTAAAAGCTGAGAGAATAAGCAAGGTTCCTTTTCACAGCTATTTTGATGTTGTAGTTATAGCTGGGGAAACGATACCTTTCTCAAAAACAAGAGACGGCGTTAAACCCTTTATAGAAACTCATGATTATTTGGTTTATG
>JAMDDW010000003.1:13717-22477 GCA_023488405.1 Candidatus Parvarchaeota archaeon
TAACAGGAAGAAACCACCTCAACGGAAACAAGCGAGTATAAGCCGGATATGATAATAAATGACATTTCTGATTTTGAAAGAATTCTTAGTAAAAATTAAATGCTTTAATTGAAGAGTAAGTTTAGGCTCTGCCTTTTCTCTAATACCTTCTTTTATACGAAGATAGGTCAATTTTCTTGTAACTTATGCCTTCCTTTTCAAGCTTTTCTGATATTCCGTTGAGGTGGTTTCTTCCTGTTATAACTATCACTGGTTTTTCATTGTAATTGTTTTTATCCACGTAGTTTTTTATGTTATCAAACATGTACTGTTCTCTTTTAGGGTTTATAGCATCTATCCAAGAGTCATATTTTTTCAGGTAATATTCTGATTTTTCAATTCTTTCTTCTTCTTTTTTAAAGTTCGTGTAATGGTTGTTATTGAGCTCGTTTAATTCTTTTGTGAAAGGAAGCCTGCCTTTAAAATCGATGTCATGGTTAATTATCTCTGTTCCATTTTCTCTTGCTTTGTTGTACAGTAATCTTTCCTTCTCATTCATTTTTCCTTCTTTGTATCCTTCCCATAAAAGGTAGGCTGGCTTGTACTTCTTAAGTATCTCCATTTCTCTGTATTTATGCTCTACATTTGGATGCTCTTCTCCAACTATTATTACTTCCTTTTTACCTGTCAATTTTTTAGGTATTCCAGATATTATTTCAGATAGCCTTTTCATGTACATTTATAGATAGAGGTAGTATAAATACTTTACTATTATAAAGTAATATATTTTATATGGTAGTAAACACAAAAAGCAATTTGCTGTATTAACAGCGGTAAATAAAATATTCTTAAGTAAAAATTAATTATGAGTTAATATAAGTATGATATATTTTTTATATTTCTATTATAATTCTTCCATTCTTTTCTTTGCTGTTGTTTTCCTTGAATGCATCCTTTACTTCCTGGAAATTGAATTTTTTCCAGACTTTAACCTTTAAGTCCTTAGATTTGTTTACCACTGCGGAAAATTGTCTGATTGATCCGCCTGTTGAGCCTAATAAACTTAGCTGTTTGGAATAAAGCTGTGAAATATCTATTTTGGCATTGCTACCCGTTTCTGTCCCAAATGCAACCATCCTGCCATTTTTACCCAAAAGAGAGTAACCTAGCTCCCAGAATTTCTCTCCTATTGATTCTACTACTACGTCTGCCATCTTTGAGTTCGTTATCTTTTTCACTTCTTCCAATGCGTTTTCATATCCAATCACATAGTCTGCACCGAAATCCTTTACCCAATCCTTGCTTGAAATAGCGATAGTCTTTGTACCAAGCATTTTAGCAAATTGAAGTGCAAATATGCCCGTGTTTCCTGAAGCACCGACTACAACAACAAATTCATTTTTCTGTACTTTTGCTCTTTCTAAAGCATTGTAAGAGGTAAGTGCAGCTACTGGCAGACTTGCAGCCAATTCAAAATCAACTGAATCTGGTAGCTTTAATGCGTTCTTTTGATCAACAGCAACGTATTCTGCCAGTCCGCCATTTGATCCTATGCTGAATATGTATCCATTGTCGCAGAGCATTTCATTCCCGCTTTTGCAGTAAGAGCATGTTCCGTCAAAGTACCTATTGTAAATGCTTACTTTATCTCCTTTCTTTAATTCCTTTACATCTTGCCCTACTTCTTCTATTTCACCGGCAAATTCTGCTCCCGGTATTCTTTCTGCGTTTACAGGTATTAAATCAATCACCATTGAATCTACTGGGTTTAGTCCAAGTGCCTTTACCTTTACAAGAACTTGTCCTTCTTTAACTTCAGGTTTTTCAACTTCCTTTAAATTCAAATTGTCTATTCCGTTTTTACTTAGAACCCATGCTTTCATATCGTATAGGATATATGTTATTATATAAAAACTTTTAGAGATATTCTTCGTAGAATGCCCCGACCGGGATTTGAACCCGGGTTTCCGCCTCGAAAGGGCGATGTCCTTGGCCTCTAGACTATCGGGGCATATCCTATCTAAAAACCATTTAAACATTTAAAGATTGGGGCGTATAAATAGGTATGCCAAACGTAACCTTTTATTTTGAAGTGCATCAGCCTTACAGGCTGAAGAGAGTATACTCTTTCATAGAAGACAAGGAGTTCATAGATGTAGAAAAAAACAGGGAAATATTCAACAAAGTTGCAGATAAATGTTACATACCTATGACAAAGTTGCTCATAGACCTTGTAAAGGAATACCCAGAATTCAAGGTTAACTTTTCTTTGACTGGCGTTTTCATGGAGCAGGCCGAGATGTTCAGGCCGGAGGTCATACAGCTTTTTCAGGAGCTGTTTGACACTGGGAACATGGAACTGCTTGACGAAACATATTACCACTCTCTTTCGTATCTTATAGACAAGGAAGAGTTCATAGCGCAGGTAAAGCAGCACAAGTCACTGATGTACCATTATTTTAAATTCCATCCAAAAATATTTAGAAACACTGAAGCGTTGTACTCAAACGATATCGCAGAAACAGTGGCTAAAATGGGTTACAATGGAATAATAGCAGAGGGCTGGGACAGGATATTGGGATGGCGTTCACCAAATTATATTTACAAGGATCCTGGGGAAAAGATAAAGGTTCTTTTGAGAAATTACAAGCTAAGTGACGACATAGCCTTCAGGTTTTCAACTCCAACGTGGAATGAATTTCCTTTGACTGCTGATAAATACTCTAACTGGGTGGCAAACAATGAAGGAAGCACAGTAAACCTTTTTATGGACTATGAAACGTTTGGTGAACATCAATGGAAAGAAACAGGGATATTCGATTTTATGAAAGATCTGCCGGGCAAGCTTATAAGCAAAGGAGTAGGATTCAACAAGGTCTCTGAGGCAATCAAGCAAAAGGCAACAGGCATAGTGGATGTGCCGTATTATCTTTCATGGGCGGATATGGATAGAGACTTATCAGCATGGCTTGGAAACCAGATGCAGGATGCGGCATTTAATAAATTAAAATCAATGGAGAAGGAAGTTCTACTTTCAGGGAATGAGGAGCTGATAAAAAGATGGAGGATACTCCAGACTTCTGATAACTTTTATTACATGTGCACAAAATGGTTTTCCGATGGGGACATACACAAATATTTTAATGCTTACTCTTCACCGTATGTTGCATACCTGAATTATATGAACATAATCTCGCAGCTTGATTCTATGGTCAAAGCCTTCTTAAAGCAGCGTCATAAGCCTCAAGATAAACAGGAAGGAATTTCTCCCAGCCAAATTGATTAGCTAGATCGTTAGCAGATATCTTCAATTTCAAAAGGTCATCATCATCCATAAGAGCTATCTTAAGCATGTCTTTTGCTATCTGCGTTATTGAGTCTTCCCTCTTTCTTCCAAGCATTCTTTCAACAAAAACTCCTTTGTATCCATCATTATAATCATTTAACAGGTACTGGCCAAAGCCGCTGTAATCCGATGTAAAGGAAATTGACATGTAGGCTGCAGCTTCCAAAGGAGTATAGCCGAAAGGCTCATACTTTGAAAGGAAAAATCCCGCAGTTGAAAGGGCAAGCATTTCATAGTAAGTAAGGTTAAGCAGCTCATCGCCAACGGCAAGGTATTTTGGATAGAATACAACTTTTACGTGGTTTTCTACCGAGTTATTAAGGTTGTTTTCCCTGAGTTTGTTTATTATTGCGTCGTTGTTTTCAGGATATGAAAGTATGAAAGGAGTAAGCGGTGGGTTTGTAGGTTTCGGCCTCCTAAGTTGTTTAATCAGCCTTTTCGAGTCATTTATTATCTTGCTGTAAGCTTTGTCAACATTTCCTTCTTCCAGTTCTATTGAAGAGGCTATAACCGAATCGAAATTTTTCACGTCTTCATCCAAGGCGGATTTTATGCTCATATAAGTGAGGTAGTTTGCCACTACGTCATTTCTCACCCCTATCGTACCAGAAGGAACAGCTATGAGTGCGATGACATAGCTGCCGTCTGTAAGCATCTTATCAAGCTTTCCAAGTGCATCTATGAAAACATCATAGCCTTTGTCATAAAATTCATACCTGCCGCTTGTTATGAACACCCTTATGTTGCTTGGATTAATGTCATAATAAGGAAGGAAATACGCATTTAGAAAGTTGTCAAGTTTCTTCTTTGCATTTACTCTCATAGAAGTAAGTTCATCTGTTAGCGGAAGGTTATCCGTGTCTATTCCGTTTATTGTCACAAAATCCGGTTTCTTGCCCAGGATTATATTTGCTTCCTTTGCCACTACTCTGCTGACAGCAGTGAATATAGTTGCGTTGAATGCTCCCGCCTTTTCAGTGAAATGCTTTGCTGCTACCCCATACTTATAAGGCATGTCTGGTGTTATTCCTGTGTTTGCAATCACATATGCGTTTGTGTTTCCACCGGAATAGGAGATGGCCCTTCCAAGCACGGTGGCATGGACCGTGAATACCGTAGGTATTTTCACGTTTTTGTATTTTAAGTAAAGTATTGCTCCCGCAGAGAGCCATTCATGGACCTGCACAACTATAGACTGCTTTATTGTTTTGCTTAATGCTTCTATGACCGCTCCAGCAGCATACGACCATGCAAGCGGTTCATTGTAATCTTCTGGTGAGTTCAATGAGTCTATCTTAAAGTTGTCCCAGAAATCCTTCTTTATCTCATTTATGTGCTTATTCTCAAAGTCCTTTGCATCTATCAATATAAGATTTACATCATTCGCAGATGACCACTTTCCAAAGTATATCTTTAAGCCATCAAGCTTTATGTTAGCCATTGCGTCTTTTATGTACTGTGGAGGCTGGCTTTCCATGAATTCAACGGCCGCCTGATTTGGATTATAAAACCCTATAGCTAGGTAGTTGTCCCCGAATTGTTTTTTCATGTATGATGATTTGGATGTCAAAACTGTCCATATTCCCCCTACCTTATTGCCGGCTTCAAATGAGACCTCTATGAGGAATTTATCCATTATTTTATCAATTGTTGGTAGAATAAAAAACTATCTTAGCAGAAAGCTTTATTTATATCGTATGATATATAGAAAGAATGGTAGAAAAGTTGATAATAATAGGTTCCGGGCCGGCAGGCTATACTGCTGCAATATATGCTGTAAGAGATGATCTAAATCCATTGTTGATAAGGGGCTTTGAAATAGGCGGCCAGCTTATGCTTACCTCTCAAGTGGAAAACTTTCCTGGTTTTAAATCAATTTTAGGGCCGGATCTTATGGACAAAATGGCTGATCAGGTTAAGGCATTGAACTGCAGAGTCATAGATGATAACGTTTCCAAGGTTGATTTAAGTGTTTATCCATACAAAGTTTTCGTTGGCGAAAAGGAATATGAAACCTATTCCATAATAATATCAACTGGCGCATCAGCAAGGTGGCTTGGATTAGAAAACGAAAAAAGACTGATAGGGAAGGGAGTTTCTGGCTGTGCAGTCTGTGATGGGGCATTCTTCAAAAACAAAAAAGTTGTAGTTGTAGGCGGTGGAGATAGTGCAATGGAAGATGCAAGTTACCTTTCAACGCTTACAAGTTCAGTGACTTTGATACACAGAAGGCATGAGTTCCGGGCCAGTAAAATAATGCAGGACAGGGTGCTTTCAAACAAGAAAATAAACATAATCTGGGACAGTGAAGTAATAGACGTATTGGGAAAGGAGCATGTAGAGGGCGTTAAGATAAAAAACCTGAAAACAAATGAAGAAACCGAATTAAAGACAGACGGCCTTTTCCTTGCGATAGGACACAACCCAAATACAGACATGTTTAAAGGCTACATTGACTTGGATGAAAACGGTTACATAAAGACAAGGGATTTTACAAAGACAAGTAAGGAAGGAGTATTTGCAGCCGGCGACGTGCAGGATAGGCGTTACAAGCAAGCGGTTATAGCGGCAGGCTGGGGAAGCATGTGCGCAATAGATGCAAGAAAGTTTTTAGAGGAAAAGGGCTTAAATTGATCCTACAATTTCCTTGAATTTTTTAGTGTAGTCTTCAGGCACCATAGTATTAACGAACACATTCTGCCCAAGTTCTATGCCTGCCAAATTCGAAAGCCTTGGATAAACCTCTATGTGCATGTGGTAATCCTTCTCTTTTTTGTTCTCATGTATGACAAAGTTGTACGCCTGCTCACCAAACAGCTTTTTATTTGTTTGTATTAATTTTTTCAGTCCTTCAACAAGCTCTTCCTTTTCTTCCTGGCTCAAATCCATTATGTAATTCACATGTCTTTTCGGTAAGATCATGGACTCACCAGCAAATCTTGATCCATAAGGTGCAATAGCTATTATCTTTTCAGTTTCAAACAAAATTCTTCCCTCCTCTTTCTTTATCGCATCTTCGTAAATGCAGGAATTGTTTTCTTTTAGGTAATTCTTTGCTATCTCTATTTCTATTGCCGGCGTGCCGAGTATTTCAGGCCATGCTATTATCTGCGTATGTGGATGGCCTATGCTTGCACCCCCAGAGGCTCCATAATTTTTAAAGACCATTACGTGCTTTATGTAGTTCCTTGAATACAGGTCCTCTTCCCTTTCTATTAAGGTATTCAGCCATTCAAGTGATTTTTTCAGGTTCATGTTTTCAAATTTATCGAAGTGCTTTGGGCTCTCTATCAAAACTTCATTGTATCCATACCCCGATATAGATGAAAAAAAGCCGTTTTCATATTCTAATGGAGTATGGCCTTCTAGCTCAGGAAACTTGTTTCTTATCACCATTGTAGTCCAAGGCTCATTTACGTGCATTATCTCAAGATTTACTCTGTCTACTGTATCAGGTTCAAAAGGGCAGTCTTTAAGGTTTTTTGCGCCTTCATCTTCTATCTCTAATTCCTTTGGCCTGTGGTCCCTGCCCGGAACTATTACTGAATAGTATCCAGTCCTGTAGTCTTTCCTTATCTCGCTGTATTGGCTGTCCATTCCTTATTAAAGGAATTTTTCAATTTAAAGTTTTAATGGTTTTTCTGTTTGTATCAAATGCTTAAATGTTGATAAGATAATCTGGATTGCAAAATCATTTAAAACAGTGGAAAACTTTAAATATAACACTAAGCTCTATTAGAGATATCAATGCAAGCATGCATTGAACATATCTAAGTTATTAGGAGGAGGTACAATATGGCAGAAGGAATTCAACCGATTTTCATCTTACCAGAAGGATATAACAGAACAAGCGGAAAGGATGCACAGAGAAATAATATAGCGGCGGCCAAAGCCGTAGCAAATGCAGTGAAATCCACTTTGGGGCCAAGAGGAATGGACAAGATGCTTGTTGACAACATAGGGGATATAACAATAACAAACGATGGCGTAACTGTTTTGAAGAGCATGGAGATAGAAAACCCTGCAGCAAAGATGATAGTAGAGGTTGCGAAGACGCAGGAAGAAGAAGTAGGGGATGGAACTACTACTGCAGTCATAATAGCAGGAGAGCTGCTTAAGAATGCGGAAACACTTTTGGATCAAAGCATACATCCTACTTTGGTTGCTCGTGGCTACAGGCTTGCAGCAAACAAGGCACAGGAAATCTTAGACAAGATAAAATTGCACCTGGATATAGCCAATAAGGAAGATCTAAGCAGAATAGTCAAAACTGCAATAGTTGGTAAAAGCACTGGAGCCGATACGCACATAGTTTCATTGATAGTGGATGCAGTTCAGCACGTTAAGTCTATGTCAGGCAAGAACGATACGTTGGATTTAGATGACATAAAGGTTGAGAAAAAGGTAGGCGGCGGTCTATTGGATTCAAGGTTGATAAAAGGCGTAATAATAGACAAGGAGAAGGTACACCCTGATATGCCAGAGGAGATTAAAAACGCAAAGGTTGCTCTTTTAAACTTAGCACTTGAAATAGAAAAGACAAACATAGATGCACAGATAAGGATAGAGAAACCAGAGCAGTTACAGGCATTCCTTGATGAAGAGGAAAACATGCTCAAGGAGATGGTCGAGAAAATAAAGGCATCTGGAGCAAATGTAGTTATAGTACAAAAGGGAATAGACGATACAGCACAGCACTTCCTTTCAAAAGCAGGAATACTTGCATTCCGCAGGGTTTCTGAAAATGACATGAAAAAGATTGGAAAGGCAACAGGCGCAAAAGTTGTAGCAACTCTTGATGAATTGGGTAAGGACAGTCTCGGAGAGGCAGGCATAGTGCATGTTGAAAAGCTTGCAGGAGAAACACTCGCATTGATAGAGGAATGCAAGAATCCAAAGGCAGTTACCATCCTTGTAAGGGGCGGAACGGAACACGTAGTAGATGAGATACAAAGGGCAATAGACGACAGTTTGGGCGATCTTAAATCAGTTATAGAAGATGGCGGTTCTATAGTTGCCGGGGGAGGAGCAGCGGAGCTTGAAGTTTCAAAGAATCTTAGGGACTTTGCAACCGGCCTTGAAGGTAGGGAGCAGCTTGCAGTTAATTCCTTTGCAGACGCATTGGAAGTTGTTCCAAAGACACTTGCAGAGAACGCTGGTTTAGATCCGATAGATATACTTGTTGAATTGAGAGCAGAGCATCAGAAAGGAAAAACATGGGCAGGCGTAAACCTTTTAGATGTATATAAACCTCAGGTGTCTGATATGTATAAAGAAGGAGTAATCGAGCCTTTAAGGACAAAAAAACAGGCGATAAAGAGTGCAAGCGAAGTCGCTGTTATGATCCTTAGGATAGACGATATAATAGCAGCAGGCAAGTCTGCAAATCAGCAGCCGCAGATGCCGCCTGGTGGAATGGGAGGTTATGGAGATTA
>JAMDDW010000016.1 GCA_023488405.1 Candidatus Parvarchaeota archaeon
TGGCAGACAATGCAATAATCCCTGAAAAGGAAAGCATAGTTGACAATTATTATGACCCAGTAACTATGCTTTTCAATAAGATAAGGAGAAAACATGGACAGTGAAGCAAACTTTTTTAGCACAGTGAAAAAAGCGATTCCTGAATTATTCGAACCCAACTGGAGATTATGGTCTTTTCTGGCAATATTAATATTTGCGATAGTTGCCTTGTTTGTTTTCCCTGTAAAAGAATACAAAGGATTGATAGACCCGTTCTATTCCCCAACAATATTGGTTGTTCCAGTCGTAGGCTTATTTAGACTGACATGCTATGCTTACCGTAAAGACTATTACAGAAATATCTTCAACCATCCGCAAAGTTGTGCAGCCGATGAAAGAGGGGATTCTGCAAGCAGAGGCTACTCTGGAGAAACTACTTTATTTGCATTTAACAACTTGCACAGATATTTACTATATATAGGTATAATACTGCTTCCATTTTTCTACTATGATTTCTATGTTTCAGTGACATACTTCGGAGGATTTGTACTCAGATTTGCTAGTCTTCTTATATTGACAAATGCAATACTTTTAACTCTGTGGGTTTTCTCATGCCATGCCTTTAGGCACGTTTTTGCTGGCGGTAATGTAAAATGCTACGACTGTGCATTAAACCCTAAAGCAAGAAAAGGGTTCTTCAACGTTCAGTCCATGTTAAATAAACACCATGAAGAATGGGCGTTTATAAGCTTGGTATTCATAGTATTGGTAGACTTATACCTTAGAGCATTGGCAGCAGGATGGCCAATTGACTTTAGAATTTTGCAGGTGGTATAGTATGCACTTTCCCGACAGATATAGATATCCATTATTTTTCATCGGATTGCTTTTGATGATAGTTGCTGCTTTCCTATACAAATATAATATTTTAACACTGGAAATAGAAGAGATAATTATTGTTATAGGTACCGTGCTTTTCGTCTTCTCAATAGCTTCTGCCCTTATTAAGTAAGCAATTTGGATTTTCTGGGCTTTGGAAGCAATGGAAGAAACACCATCGATATGAATAACACTATTGCCATATAATACATAGCAGTTATAATGCCAGTAAAAGTTAAGAAATAAGTCATCAGAGCTATTCCAAATGCCCCTCCTAAGATATTTCCTGCCCCCCACACCAAACTGTAGGCAGTTGAATAATATTCTTTAGGTACTAGCTGATATGTATAATCCAAAAGAACTGAAAAGCCTGTGAATACTAGAAAAGCCAAAACTGCATACGCAAACGTCAAGATTATAAGATTGGCTGTAGCAAGGAACAATATAAAGGCCAGTAAGGAAAAGACTGAAGTTAATGCGATAGTAAACCTGCCGCCCTTAATAGTAGTAATATAACCAAAAAGCGGCTGGCCTAAAATGGCAGGTATGAAACTTATAGTAAGTATGATACCTGTAAATGCAACAGATCCTGTAATCTTATCAAGGTATTCTGCAATAAAAGTTACTGTGCCCATAATAAACGCTCCTTTCAGAAAAATAGGAATCAATGCGGAGTAAAGATTTCTTTTTATTCCTTTGGGCAAATATTTCTTCTTTCTGATCTTTTCATGCTTTTTGTAAGGCCTTGTAAAACCAGACATCCCGAAGTATATTATCATTGACAAAACCCAGACATAAACTGCAATGGCCTCCATTCCCTTAAAACTCCCGAAAAACAGGAGCAGAAAAGTTATGACAGAAGGCATCAATGCCCTACCTAGACTACCAAATGCCCCGTTTATTCCGAGTATTTTACCAAGGTCTTTGCTTTCATATACGAAAGAAAGCACGGAAGCGCCTATTGGATGGTAAAACGCTTGGCCTGAACCCAAAGCTATAGAACCTAAAACAACAAATATTATATAATTTCCAGCATAGATAAACCCAAAACCGAAAAAGAACGCTGCCAACCCCTCTAACGCTATTCCAGATGCCAATAATAACCTATCATTGTTTAGCTTATCAGCAAATTCTCCTATTGGCAAGCTTATTACACCATAAAGGACAGTGTAAATTATGGCATTTAATCCAAGAAATGCAATGCTCACTCCTGGCAACTTGGAGAAAAACACTATAAGTATTGAAAAAAGCAGGAAATTACCATCATTGGCAAAATGCGTTAGCGATGTAAATAATAACGCCTTTTTTCTGCTAAAGGATTGCATATCTAGATAAATTTACCTTTTATCTATAGGCAAATACTCCAAATCAATTTTTCCAATGAACTCTTCCAGTGGCCTGAAAAGCTTGTTGTTTCTCCAGTATTCTATTACATGAGAGCACCAGCCTACGGTCCTACTAGACGCAAATACGGTGTCGAACAATTCAGGCTTTATATTAAGATGCATGTATAAAGGGCCAGAAAAGAAATCCACATTTGGCCATATCCCATGGCTTTTTCCTAGCTTTTCTATCATCATTTTTTCTGCCCTTAAAGAAATTTCTATCAGCGCATTTATTTCCTCGTTTGAATTTCCCTTTATTTTATCCAAATAAGACTTAAGAATCCTGGCCCTTGGATCATAAGTTTTGTATACCCTGTGCCCGAATCCCATTATTTTCTTTTTTCCTGCCAACGCTTCTTCTATGTAATTTTCTGTATTATCTGGATTTCCTATCTCCATCATCATCTTAACTGCAGCTTCATCCGCACCGCCATGCAAAGGCCCTTTCAATGCAGCTACACCGGCGGTAACACCTGCATATATATCCGCCAAAGTGGAGCAAGCAACCAAAGTTGCAAATGTAGATGCGTTTGAACTGTGCTCTGCGTGAAGAATAAACATCACATCCATCAGCTTTTCAGAGTCTTTATCAGGTTTCTCGCCGGTAAGCATGTAAAGAAAGTTTGCCGAGTGATTTAATGAATTATCTGGCTCCAATATCTCTTTTCCTTCTTTTATTCTGCCAATAGCAGCCGCTATTGTAGCTGTCTTTGTTATTATTTTTATTGCTTTCTCAATGTTTTCATTTTCATCTTCACTGTAAGGTTTGCTATCATCAGCCGAAAGAGAAGACATTGCTGTCCTTAAAACATCCAATGTCTGCGAGTCTTTGGAAAACTTACGGATTATATCCTTAGTATTTTCAGGTATTACTCTTTCTTCTTTCATCTTTTTATTGAAATCAGCAAGTTCTTTTGAGTTTGGCAGTTTACCATATAACAAAAGATAACATACTTCCTCGTATGAAGAATAATTTGCCAAGTCTTCTATTTTATAGCCCCTATAATAAAGCTTTCCTTCCTGGCCATCAACTTTGCATATTTCCGATTTAGCAATGTAAACTCCTTGCAAACCTTCTTTTATCTCAATTTCCTCTGCCATTTTATACTTCTAAACTTTTTAATAATGGTTCTATGTCAGTTAAGGGATTCCCACTTTCATCGGCTATCTTTTGAGATACCGGCGATGGAATCTTTCTTGCTTGTAATCTGCTTTCGAATGTGTCCGGATCCTCATTCTGAAAGAAAATGCCAGTATGCATGTTGTCAGGATCTTCACTCAGCAACATTTTTATTGCGTTTAACTTCTTTTCATTAACTTCTTCCTTGTTAGATGGATCTTTAACATAGCCGTCGTAATCCTGTGGCAACGGCTTTAAATGAGTATTAAACCACGGAGCAGATGTAAATTCCGGGTTGTATGTCGGGCAGCCTTGCATTATGTCTACCAATGCTAGACCTTTGTGCTGTATAGCTTTTACCATTATATCAGCAAGTTCATTTACTTTAAAGCTCTGTGCTCTTGCAACAAAGTTATAACCTGACATTATTGCAAGTGAGAGCGGGCTTAATGCCCCGTTTATATTAGGAGCAGGGAGTGATTTTGTCTTCCTTCCTTCCGGCAAAGTGGGACTGGCCTGTCCTTTTGTCAAGGAGTAAACACCATTGTCATGTATAAACAGCTTAATATCGGTATTCCTTCTTCCTGCGCTTATGAAATGGCCTACGCCTATACCATAAGTGTCTCCATCGCCACTATCCAATAAAACAGTTAATTCTGGATTCGCTAATTTAATCCCCTCTGCAAACGGTATCGGCCTACCGTGCAAAGTATGAACGCCATTTACATTCACTAGGTGTGGAAGCTTAGAAGAACAACCTATTCCGGAGACTATTACTGTCTTATGTGGGTCTAGATTTGCCTTTACAATTGCATTCTTGACTGCTAATACAATTCCGCTATCCCCGCAGCCAGGGCACCAGTCATTGAATTCATTTGAAGTCAAACTTTTAACATCAGTAGCCATTCAGTATCACCTTGTTTTCTCCTTTTATCACTTTGTCAATTGCTTCTGCAACCTCATCATATCTCACCAACCTTCCATTATACTTTAATATCTCATTTTGTATTACGAAACCAGTAACTGAAGCAATATGCTGCTTTAGCTGTGCAGAAATGTTTTCTTCTAGAACCGCCACTTTCTTCGCATTCTTTAAAATATCGATTATTTCATTCGGCAATGGATGTATTAATTTTATCTGCAGAACTGCAACGTTCTTTCCATTTGCTGCCTCTTTCAATGCCTCGGAAGGCCCTCCCCA
>JAMDDW010000017.1 GCA_023488405.1 Candidatus Parvarchaeota archaeon
GCCGTACTGCAGATTGCCTGAAAAGGAATACTTTATGCCTGCTGAATTGCACACTATGTTTGGAATGAAAAGCACTGTGGTCTGACCTGATTTCAATGAAACTGGATTTGTTAATGTGTAACTGGCTTCTGTTGTGTTGGCTCCTGTTACTGATGTCAAGAATACCTTGCTTACTGTTATTGAATTCGCTCCTGCAGGTATTGGACCTGCCACTATTCCCAATTTAAGGCCTATTGAATTGCATATCGTTGAAGAGATAGTAAATGGCGAGAAACCACTACTTGTGAATGTTACGCTTGAAGAAGGATTGAATATTCCCATGCTATACAAGATAACAGCTACTATTACTATGATTAAAATAGCCCAGCCGTAGGTCATCATGTACTCTAGAGCTGACTGGGAACGTTTTGATTTTATTGAGAACAAATTATCATTACTCAAAGCTCTGGAAAACGGTTTAAATGGCATATTATTTATATAAAAACGAGGGATATAAATATTTATTTATATTAAATCAATAAAGGATACATTATTAAAAAGAATGAAAATAAGATAATTGATTTTTAAGGATAAAAATTGTAAATATAATATGAAAATAGCCATAGGCTCAAAAAACCCTGTAAAGGTAAACGCTGTAAAGAACGCTTTCAAGGAGTTTTACAATGAATTCGAGTTAGTAAGTTTATCAGCCCCGTCAAATGTTTCAAATATGCCAATGTCATTAAAAGAAACAATCGAAGGGGCAAGAAACCGTGCAATTTATTCAATAAAAAGTGAAAATGCGGATTTCGGTGTAGGGTTAGAGGGCGGATGTGAAGAAATTGACGGCAAATTTTTTCTGGAAGGGATAGTCGTTATAGTAGACAGAAACGGAAAAGAAGGAATAGGAAAATCTAGCGCAGTGAGTTTGCCAGAATCATTCATAAAGGAAATCAGAAAAGGAAAGGAACTTGGTGAAATAATTGATGAAATTACGAATGACAAAAATTCAAAGCAGAAAGGGGGGGCTGTTTCATTTTTAACTGATGATAGACTACAAAGAGAAGATGAATTTACTGATGCGGTAATATTTGCACTTGTCCCTTTTGTGAAAAAGAACCTTTACGACTTAGAGTAAAGTGTTATCCTTCAATTATCAGTCTTAAGGTATTTTAACAGAGTCGCTTTTAGATCAGTATTTGTAAATGAAAACCCGGAATCAATTGCTTTTTTAGGTATTGCTTTTTGGCTTGAAAATAGTAAAAGCTGGCCCATCTCCCCTAGAAGCAGATTCACTGCAAAGCTTGGTATCCGCATAAGCCTTCTCTTGTTTTCTATTTCTGCAAGCATGGAAAAGAGATCTTTCATCTGAACAGGGTTTGGGGAAACTGCATTAAATGGGCCGTTTAGGTTTCTATAAACAATAAAACGAATTAAATCAGATAGGTCCTGCAAGTCTATCCAAGAAAGCCATTGATCTTTATTATAAGCTGAAAAACCGTATCTTACAAGCTTATCTAACCTTTCAAGTATGCCTCCCTTGCCAATTACTATGCCAGTCCTTATGATTGAAACGCTTACTCCGAATTTTGCTGCCTTCATTGCCTCGTTTTCCCACATTATGCATGTCTTGCTTAAAAAATCAGTGCTTATCCCCGAATTTTCATCCAAAACTTCATTGGTGTTTTTCTTGTAGTAACCTATTGCTGAACTATTCACAAGAATCTTTGGTCTTTCCTTTGCTTTGCCTATTAATTCAACAATATCTCTAGTGGACATTATCCTGCTTTTAAGTATTAAATCCTTTTCTTTCTTTGACCATCTTTTATTTGCGATTGATTCGCCCGTTAAATTTATCACTGCATCATAACCTGATATTGTATTTGCTAAAAAGTCTGTATCCTGCTTGTAAGGGTCCCATTTTATGTACTTTACATTTTTATCATCCTTTGTCTCTCCTCTTGTAAGCACAATAACTTGATTTTCGATTGATAGATCAGAAACCAGTCTCTTGCCTATAAAACCAGTTCCTCCTGCAACCACTATTTTCATATAATCTATAATATTATCTATACAATATCCTTAATATCATTTATTTCTATTAACGTTTAATGATACAAACAAAAAAGTGTTTATACTAATAACTTTTTAACATTAATAATAGGAAGGTGATAAACATGGAAAAACTAAAACTAAGCGAATACTTCTCTGAAATATACGAAGATGGAGAATATCCAAGATTTAAGGTTCTGATAGACGGGAAATGGATTAAAACAAAGGATAAATTCGACTTGATAAGCAGCATAGACGAAAGTAAAATAGCGGAAGTGGGGCTGGTAAGCAAGGAAGATTTAGATACGGCATTAAAATCTGCAGATGAAAATAAGCATAAAATAAGAGACCTGGCAGCCATAGACCGTTTAGAGTTAATAAACAAAGTAAGAAAAGAGATAGATGCGCACAGAGAGGAGATAGTAGAAGTTCTAATGAAGGAATCCGGAAAGGCTTACAGTTCTGCCAATGGGGAAATAAACGCAACAATTGAAAGGCTAAGATTAAGCATGGAAGATTCAAGAAAGATAATGGGGGAGTACATACCTGGTGATTGGTCAAGCGATACCACAAGAAAAATCGCATTGGTGATCCGTGAACCATTAGGAGTGGTTTTAGGCATTTCTCCTTTTAACTATCCAGTTTACACTTCGATAGCAAAGATATTACCTGCATTGTTATCTGGAAACGCAGTAATAGTAAAGCCTCCAAGCTCTGATCCGATAGCACTGCTCATGTGCGCAGAGATATTCAGAAAATGCGGAGTGCCTTCCGGAACACTACAGGTCATAACAGGAAGCGGAGAAATTACTGGTGATAGCTTAACAGAAAGCGACAGAATACATATGATAAGCTTTACGGGAAGCACAAATGTGGGAAAACACATTTCAAGTGTCGCAGGCCTTAAAAAGATACACCTAGAATTAGGGGGAAAGGGAACTGCTATAATTTTAGAGGATGCTGACCTTGACCTGGCGGCAAAAGAATGCGTAAAGGGCTCTCTAGAACTCGCAGGACAAAGATGCGATGCCGTAAGCCGTATATTGGTGCTCGATTCCGTAGCTGATAAATTCTATGAAAAACTAAAAGAACACATTAATGATTACAAGTTTGGCAACCCCTTAGATGGAAAGGACATAAACATGGGCCCAGTTATAAACAAAAAGGCAGCTGAAAGGATAGATTTGATGGTAAAAGACGCCGTCAAAAAAGGAGCTAAACTTGTTGCTGGAGGAAAATTCAAAAATTCATACTATGAACCCACATTGCTTGAAGATGTTCCATTAACTGCTGATATAGCAAACGAGGAAACATTTGGACCGGTAATAACGGCAATAAGGGTAAAAGATGAGGAAGAAGCAATAAAAGTCGCAAATGAATCAAAATATGGACTAGATTCGGCGGTTTTCACGAATGATTTCTACAAAGGCTGGAGAATAATGAAAGCATTGCAGGTAGGCAATGTAACATTAAATGGTGCCCCTTCGCACGGAACTGCTTATTTCCCATTCGGTGGAGTAAAAGATTCAGGTGCTGGAAAAGAAGGCGTTGGGTACAGTATAGAGGAGATGACAAACATAAAAACGATAATCTTTAATTTAGGAGCAAAGAACCTTGGAAAGCCATACAGTGGTGAATTTAAGGACTAAACAAATGCACTGGAAAAGGTTTATATTGAGTAAGAACAAAAATTCGCATGGAAAAGAAGAACGTTAAAAAGTTAGCTGAATTGATATATGATCCGGAAGAGGATTTTTTGTTAAGTAAGCAGGCAGCTATAACCATCGCCGAAAGGTTCTACAAGGAATTAGGAAACAACGCAGAAAAGTTCACTTCGTTTTACAAATCTAATAAGGAGAAAACTGAAAATATATTTGAGAATTATCTGAGTTTTAACTCCTTATCCAGTGTGTTTAACTCTTTGACGGATGAAAAAGCAATGCAAGGCCTTATTTATAAAAACCTGTTAAAAATGGAGAAAGATTTGAGGGAAAACTCTTATGACGTTAAGAAAATAGAAAAAATAATAAAAAGTAGAACTAGCATAAATTATGATTTCTAGGTGTAAAAACAAAAATTGGCGGTATAAGAATAATTAATTTATCTAAAATTTAGATCCAAAGTGCTTTGATAAAGTTTTTCCACCTTGTTTTTAAACCGCAAAGGAGAACGAACAAGGTATTCTTTTAATTTTTTACGGTTCAAACTCTTTACCAGCCTGTATAATGTGTCTTTTCTAAGACCTATATCAAAATACACTAAATCTAAAAATGTCTTTTCAATATCGGAAATCGGATAATAGAAAGACTCTCCTTTTACCATAGTATAACCGAAAAACATGCTTTTTGGCAATTTAAAAACAGATATATTTATTCCCATTGATTTCCTTGTGCCACTTCTAACGCTTTTGGTTGTAATTATTACAGGATTTGCTCGTTCTTCCAATAAATTATAATAAGATAATGCATAAGTTAATCCATAATAAAATGGAGAAAACGCAAAGCCGA
>JAMDDW010000022.1 GCA_023488405.1 Candidatus Parvarchaeota archaeon
AGGAGGAAGAAAACAATTGAGTATGATAAAAACACATAGACTTGAAAAATTGATATCAGAAGGATCGAGCGCTGTTTACTTCAGCCTTAACCCTGCTGTAACAAGCAATGAAATCTGGACAAAAGAAAACGGGCTGGAAAAAAGCATAGGAACAAAAAACCCTGGAGATGCTGTTACACTGATAGGCAGAATAGAGGGAGAAAAAGGCAAGGAAGCTTACTTTTTACACGGCGTTTACGAAATAATACCTTTTTCTTCAAATGGCACTAACGATGAGAACTTCAAAAACGTATACAAGAATATGATTCCAGGGGTGGCCTACATAAACCCTATTTCAGTAGGTATAAACAGCGAAGATTTCAATAACTTGGATAAGGAAACTGGCCCTGTAAAGAGGGGAAACAAGGAATTCCTTGGTGTTGTGAATTTGGATTACCTAATCGGTTTGGAAAAAGGAAAGGTAAGCGATTACTTTGTAAATGGAGCGTATCTTATAAGAAAACCTGGAAAAGAAAAAGGTGAATACGTCCAGCCCAGCATTAGGTATAAGACTATGGAAAACATAGGCCAGGGGGCCGGGTTAATTTCTTCAAAGATAACTGACAAAATTGCAGATGCACATGGCTTTCCAAGGCCTAAACCAGGGGATGCTGTAGTGGGAATTGGTTACTTTGAAGATTCCGTATTGGGTTATAAGAAACATGAACCATACGCATTTTCAATGATTGTATCTACAGCCGGAGACAGAATGCAAGTCCCGCCGGATGCAATAGACAGCATGTATATAGAAGTTATTTTAGGCGTAGACAAAAAATTAGGAAAGAAGCTGGTCTAAAAGCTTAAAATAAATCAGCTGCAATACATTGGATGAGCAAGCTTGTTCTTCCGGATTACAACAATAGCATATGCAATTTATTCAACGAAGAGCTTTCCGTATTTGGTATAGAAAATACGGGAAAAAGGCTTGGACTTGATTTGAAGGAGGGAAAAAGAACTAGCCTTTTATTTGTAGATGGCTTAGGCTGGAACCTTTATTCCAATACCCGATATTTCTCAAGCTTTAAAAAAGCGAAAGTAAGCAGCGTATTCCCCTCAAGCACAGATACTGCATCCATTTCATTGGTTTCAGGATTAAACCCCGGAATGCACGGGGTTATTGGATATAAGGCTTTTTTAAAACTTACGGGTGCAATAGTAAAGCCATTGGAGAATACATATGCTTCTGCCCCGCACTCAAACAACCTGCTTAGCCACATAGGAAAACTAAAGGATATGCTGCGGATAAAAACAATATTCAACGCGCTTTCAAAAAAAGGTATACGCAGTCTTGTAATAACCCCCTCGTTTATAGTAAACTCCTCTTTCAGTTCTTTAATATTTTCAGGGGCTACAGAGATAAGTGGATATGAAAACATATGGGATGCCCTTTACATATACAGGAAGGCGCTGGAAAATGAATCCATAAAATTCATACATTTTTATATTCCGTATGTTGATACGCTGGAGCATATGTACGGCTATGATAACACGGAAGTTAAAGAAGCCGCAGAATACATATTAAAAAGGGTAAGCGAACTAAACGCAGGAAAAAAGACAAATACAATAATAACAGCTGATCACGGGCACAAAAAAGTCAATGAAATAATAGATTTCAGCAGGGATAAAAAGCTGATAAAAAAACTTGAACTGCCGCCTTACGGTGACACTCGATCTCCTTTGTTTAGGTCTAGGTATGAAATAACAAAGGATTTGGAGAAATACCCTATGAAGGTATTCAACAGAAACGAAAGGGAACTGCTTCTAGGCAGAATAAACAAAGATATAGAGGATACTTTGCCAGATTACTTTGGTGCGGCAGAAGGAGATTTTGGGTTTACATTTAACTATAGGTTGAACAAAAAAGAGGTAGAGCACAGAAATGAAGAACCCGTTTCAAATCACGGCGGATTATCAACCGATGAAATGGAAGTGCCAATTATAACCATTTAGATTGAAAATCTTAAATATTAATAAAAGCTGTAGAGTATATGAAAAATAGGGCGGAAAAAACGGTTAATTCAAAAAACAATATAGAAAAGATAATAAAAGACTTGGGGGAAACCGCACAGCACGTTAGTCTTATAAGATTGATAACTGATACGAGAGAATTTATGCGGTCTGAAGGATCCTCCTACTCTAGAGTACTAGACCCCAATCTAGATTACTCCATAAAAATATACTACAATGAATCACATGCAAATCAGGAAAGGCGGCTTGAAGTTTATTTCAGCAAGCCTTCCACAGATAAAAAAGGAGAGAAGGTGCTTGATTATGATTTTACTAACTGGAAATTAAGATATTACAAGGACGGAGAATGGAAGAAATTTCTTAGGTACGCATTGAATGATAAAACAATGAAATTTGACAATGAATTATAGGTAGATTAGCAAATTGCATTAGAAACAAAGATAACTTGGTTAAAATTATCAATCTGTTCTTTTCAGCTTATAGTCATCTAAAAGCCTTTTATCTTCTATTTTCGTAGGTGAGCCATCTATCGGTGAGTCAAAGCTCTTTGTCTTTGGGAATAATATAAAATCGCGTATACTCTGCTTTTCCTTTAGAACAGTAACAAAACGGTCAAGGCCTATTGCAAAACCTATGTCCTCCGGAGCGCCGAATCTAAGCGCGGTTATCAGGAAACCAAAGGCATCTAATGCCTCCTGCTCTGACATCCCTATCATTTTTAGTATTTTAAGCTGTAGATCTGCATTGTTTATTCTGACGGCTCCGCCGCCAACCTCATTTCCATTCAATACAAGGTCGAACTGCCTCCCCCTTACCTTTTCAGGCTCTTTTTCCAGCAATTCCATATCTTCTGTAAAAGGTGCCGTAAATGGGTTGTGTGATGGCTTCAGTTTTTTGGTTATACCGTCAACCTCAAACAATGGAAAGTCTATGACCCAAAGGAAGGAGAATTTGCTGCTGAATTTTCCTATTTTATCCCCTATTGCCTTTCTTATTTTGCCCAATGTCTGCAAAAGAAGCAGCTCATCTAAATCGGCTGCAAATATTATTATATCCCCATCTTTTGCCTTAAGCAGGGACATTAAGTCCCCCTCAATATTTGACAAAGAACTTGCAATTGCCTCCGGTATGGATTTAAGTTTTCCGTTTTCAACGAATAACCATGTAAGGCCCTTTAACCCATTCGTCTTTGCGAGTTCTATGGCAGAAAGCATGAAATCCTTGGTTATCCTTTCCGATTTGCCATAGTCAGCTGAAAAGCAAATTGCCTTTACCTTTCCGCCGTTTTCTAAGACTCTTTTTACGGTGTTGTAATCACTTTTCTTCATCGCATCTGTGATATCAATTATTTCATAGCCATATCTTAAATCAGGCTTGTCGCTGCCATACCGGTTTATTGCTTCTTCGTACTTCAATCTCTTTAATGGTAGATTTATGTCTTCATTCATTACCGATTTCAATATCTTTTCTATAAGGCTTTCTATCAAAAGCATAATGTAATTTTCATCTTTGAAGGAAACTTCTAAGTCAAGCTGGGTGAACTCGGGTTGCCTGTCTTCCCTTTGGTCTTCATCGCGGAATGCCCTCGCTACTTGGAAGTACTTGTCGAAACCGGCTACCATTATAAGCTGCTTGTATATCTGAGGTGACTGCGGAAGAGAATAGAAACTTCCCTTTTTTGTCCTAGAAGGCACTATAAACGGCCTCGCACCTGTTTCATAGGTATCCTTTACCAAAGTGGGCGTTTCAAGTTCAAGAAAGCCGTTGTCCCAGAAGAACTGCCTTGCTGCTTTGGTAACTTTATCCCTGAAAACTATGTTGCTTATCATTTCTGTTCTCCTCAGATCCAAGTATCTATATTTTAACCTAAGGTCCTCTGCTGCAAGAAACTTGCCCTTTTCATCCGTTATTTCAAACGGCGGCGTGTCAGCCTTGTTTATTATAATCAAATTTTCAGCTTTTACCTCAAACTTTCCTGTTGGATTTTCTTTGTCAATGGTTTCTTTGTCCCTTTCCTGCGCTAGGCCGTTTACCCTTATAACATACTCCCTACCAAGAACTTTTGCCGGCTCCAGAAGATTGCCATCAAAGACAACCTGTGATATGCCCGTTCTATCCGCTAAATCAACGAAGAGCTTTCCGCCATGGTCACGTATATACCTACACCATCCGCTTAAAGTCACTTCTTTACCGACTAAATCAGCCGACAAATCGCCGCAATAGATATCCATATCCTTAATTATTTAACATCCCTTTTATTACTTTCTTTATAAAATCCGCGGCTTCCTTTCCAGTAAT
>JAMDDW010000001.1 GCA_023488405.1 Candidatus Parvarchaeota archaeon
ATTTTCAATATAATGGCATATAACATACCTTTTGCAGTATTGATAGCATTTGCAGGGATATACGAGAAGGACACGTTCAACATCTCCCTTTCCTTTGTTACCTTGGTTTTTTCGTTGTTTTTCCTTTCGTCTTTTCTGTCTAGGATATACCTCTCGATTAAACCTCCACACAACATAAAATTTATGATGAATGGAACTATAATTTTAACGCTAATAGGCATAACAGTAATGGTTTTCTCAAGGAATTTAGATATATTCATCGTTTCATTTCTTATTTTGGGGATACCACACGGGTTTGCATATCCCGTTTCAATAATTACGCTTGGCAGATCGTTCAAGGCAAGATTCAGAAACGCTGCAAATAGCTATTTTTTTGCGATAATGATGGCGGTTGGGGTGGTTCTTCCAACATTATCAGGCTTTTCAATAGACAACGTAGGTTTCAAGATTACATTTGTCTTTATAATCCTGCTTGTACTTGTTTTGCTTGTATTGAACAACATTAATTTCAGGAGGTGGAAACTTAATGCATGACAAGGATAATCAGAATGTCTGAAAATGCGATTGATAAAAGGGAAATAAAGCATGCTGCAAATCAGATCAAAAAAGGAAAGTTAGTTATCTTTCCAACAGAAACAGTTTATGGGATAGGAGCTAGCGCTTTCAATGAAAAGGCATGTAAGGAGATATTTAAAGTAAAGAAAAGAGCAATTGATAATCCCTTAATTGTACATATCTGCAGTTTTGATCAACTTAAAGAAGTGGCAGTAGTTCCAGATAATTTACTTGAAGTTTTAAGGAAGTTATGGCCAGGCCCGGTAACTTTTATCCTTAAAAGTAGGAGTCTACCGAAAACGGTTACGGCCGGTTTAGAGACTGTAGCTGTAAGAATGCCCAGCAATAAGATTGCTTTGGAATTAATAAAGGAAAGTAATGTTCCAATAGCTGCACCGAGTGCAAATATATCTACATTACCAAGTGCAACCGAAGCAAGACATGCAGTTGCGGATTTCTTTGGGAAAGTTGCAGTGATAATTGACGGCGGTAAATCAAAATTTGGGCTTGAATCAACAGTTATAGATGTAAGCAGAAAACCTTACCGTTTGCTTAGGCCCGGTTCTTATGACATAAATAAACTGGAAAAGGTTTTAGGAAGGATAAAAGTTCCAAAAAACATAAACAAAACCGTGAAAAAAGGAAGAGCAATATCTCCCGGCATGAAATACAGGCATTACTCCCCCAAGAAGCCATTGTTTTTGTTTAATAACATAAAGGAGCTGACATCTGCCAGCAGGTTTCTTGAATCAAAAAATGTTAAGTTTGCCACGTTGATACCCTTTGAATACAGAGCAAAGGTAATTGGAAACAAAAAAATAATCCTAGGCAATAAAAGCAAGCCGGAAGAGATTGCTAGAAATCTGTTTAGTTCATTCAGGGAGCTTGATGAAATTGATGCAGATATTGGCTTGATAGCAGACATGAAACTTAAGGCATTTGATCTTGCTGTAAGAAACAGGATTGTTAAGGCAGCTGGAGAAAATAAGGTGAAGAATGTAAATAAGTTTATGGAGTTCATCAAAAAGGATTTCCTTAAGGAGTAATTTCAACCTATTTTGCATTGAATTTTTGATATTACAGTTCTCTTCTAGAATAATAAAATATCCCAAGTGCTGCAAATATTACCAGGTAAAACAGCATTATGAGTACAGCTTCATTTACATAGGGTATGTAGTAAAAGAAGTAGTTTCCGGGGTTAACATGCATTAAATAAGGGGCTGCCATAACGCTGCTTACTATCAATCCGCCGTAGGGCAAAAAGAACCATGGCTGCATTCCAATGAACTTCCCAAATATTGCAAAGACAAAAACTGCAAGGAAAGCAAAGGTCAAACCAAAACTAATGGGAGTGCTTTTCTCCTTGGACATCGAACTTATGCCGGAAACCATTGCAGTAAATGAAAAGGCATACAGAACCCCCAAGCCATATGATAAAAAGATGTTGGGGATGCTAATCTTGTATAGCAATAAACTCATTCCAAATCCCGATATGTAAAGAACTGTGATGGGCAGCAAAAGAACCAAAAAAGCTGCAAAAAGTCTTGATAAAAATATCAATTTCCTGTCTACAGGCTGTGAAAGAACCAGTAAACCCGCTCTTTTATTGAAGTCCATTACTCCTATGTCTGCTGCTACGTTGGTTGCAGCAATCCCTATCATAAGCCATATCACCAAACCGATGCTTTCAAAGAAATCAGTGCTGTTAAAAAGTGCCTTTATTGAAAGCAAACCTGTCAATACAACTAATACAAGTGAAAGAAAGGAAAAAGCTATAATCTGGCTTCTTGCCATCTTTAACTCAGCATTAAAAAACGCATAAAAAGCCTTATTCTTCATGTTCTCCCACGCACCAGATTTATATACGCTTTCTCTAGGCCTTTTTCTCCTTTTCCCCTGCCGAATTTCTTGATTATGCTATTTATAGAGCCTTGCGCGATTATCTTTCCTTTGTCTAAAAGTATTACATAATCGCATAATTCCTTTATCTCGTCTAATAAATGCGAACTCAGTATTATCAGTTTTGTTTTTCCCAGCTTTTTAAGCAGCCTTTTTATGTCATATGCTTCAGCCGGGTCCAATCCGCTTGTTGGTTCGTCAAGCAGCAATATATCGGTGTCAGGCAGAAGCACCGCTGCTATTACCACTCTTTGCTTGTTTCCCTTGGAAAGCTGGCCGCATTTTTTGCTGGAATCTTCTAATCTTAATTCCTTGCTTATTGCTTCTATTCTATTTTCAACCAGTTTTTCATCAATTCCCCTAATTCTTCCGATGAATTCAAGGAACTCCTGTATTGTCATCTCGTCATAAGGTTCTGGCTGATCAACCAATGCAGAGACATTTTTCAGTGCTATTTTGTAGTTTTTTATGTTTATTCCGTTGATAAACGCCTCTCCCGAGTTGGCCTTTACCAAGTTTGAGAATATTTTGAATGTAGTAGTCTTCCCCGCACCGTTTGGTCCAAGGTATCCTATTATTCCCTTCCCTTTTATGTCAAAGCTTATTGAATCCAATGCTATGTTGTTCCCAAATTTTTTTGTAAGGTTAATGGCCTTTATCTCCATTCTTTTACCTTGTTTTTTGTAAAATTAATATGTAACAAAATTACATTAATTTGGATTATTTAATACTTGAAAATTCATTTAAAGATATGGTAAAACTAACTATAAGAAACCTCAGCAAGAGCTATAAGGATAAGAAGAGAGGGAGGTCCTCTGCCTTGAAGAATGTTTCTTTAGATTTGGACATAAATGGGATATTTACGTTGATAGGCAGGAATGGCGCAGGTAAAACCACTTTCATAAGAATAGTTTCTACTGAACTGTTGCCGACTTCTGGGGAGGTATACTTGGACGGAGTTAATGTTGTGGAAAATCCAAAAGACATAAGGGACAGTATAGCAGTAATACCTCAGGAAGCGGAGCTTATACCGTGGATGACAGCGAGGGAAAACATATATGCTTATTTGCTGTGGAGAGGCTTTAGTTTTAAAGAGGCAAGGGAAAGGACAGATTCGGTTTTATCAAGGTTTAAATTGGAAAAATATGCGGGTAAGTTACCAAGGAAATTATCCGGCGGCACTAAAAGAAAGGTTTTGGTCGCTTTGGTAATTTCATCTAATGCAAAAATAATCTTTTTAGATGAGCCTACAACTGGCTTGGACCCCATATCTAGAAGGGAACTCTGGGAAGTTCTCAATGATCTGAAGAAAGAGCACCTAATAATACTGACAACTCATTATCTTGAAGAGGCAGAAGAGCTTTCCGACTATATAATAATATTAAACAAGGGAAAACTTGTAAAGGCTGGCACTATAAATGACATAAGAAATGAAATAGGCTACCCGTATGCAATAAAAATATTTGGTGGTTTTAATAAAAATATCAAATTAAAAGGAAAGATTGTAAAGAAAAATGATGGCACTTTTCAAGTTTTCTCCGATGAGAAGTCGGCAAATAACCTTGCAAAAAAGCTAATAAAGACGAAAGTAAAGTTCTCCATTAATCCAACTTCGTTGGAAGACATATTTTACATGCTTGTAGGTGACATAAATAAGGAGGAAGAAAATGAAAACGAGTAAGTTCAGTCAGCTTTCCGCTTCAGTTTTGGCTAATGCAATCTACGCCATGAAGAACTTTCCGGTAATGCTTGTAAACACTGTGCTAGCCCCTTTCGGTTTGCTCATAATAATCTTTTTTGTAAGTCATGGCACCTTACTTAATGTCGGCATACTTGGCGGGTTCATTCTTGTAATGGTAAACAACGGCATATCAATTCAGGGTGATCTTACACACCTAAGGAACGACATGAAATTGCAAGATATGCTTGTCAGTTCTCCCGTTTCTCCCGCAATTTATGTTGCAGGTATAGCATTATCTGAGCTGGTTTTCTCTATTCCCGATCTGATAGTTCTTTCTATACTTGCTGTTATCTTTATTCATATTTCAGCAATATCTGCCTTAACTGTGGCAGCAGTCATGCTTTTAACCTTCATGTTTTCCATATCTTTGGGTTTTTTCATTTCGACAATAAGCAGGGATGTCATAGAGGGTTGGGCATTTATGGGCCTTATTTCAATGGTCTTATCAACCTTGCCACCTGTTTATTACCCCGTTACATACATACCCATGCCTTTTAGGTATCTTGCATACATCTCACCGACGACTTTTTCTGCAATAATCGCACAGAGTAGCATAGGATTTGTCAAGTTCTCAAGCTCGTTTATTTTGATATCCTGGGCAGTTCTTATTGTTGTTTCAATAGCTTTAATCCTATTTGCCATAAAGCGCTCAAGATGGAGAGAGGAATGAATTATTTTAACTGAATGCTGTTATTAAAATATAATGCAGAATGACAGGTTTTCAATAAGAAACATGCTTAAAATCGGCATACCTACTTTGCTTTTTCTTCCTCTAATATTAGTTATAGCATTGCTTAGTGGTAGTATTCTCTTTTTAGATTACGTTCATGTGTTCAGTGGAGCTTCGTGGACAGGGATGGATCTTTTTATGGGCCTTTTTTTCTCCTTTGTAATGAAAGGCCTTGACAACAATGAAAGGGTTGAAATATCCAAAAGGCTTACACCCATGATGCTTTTTTTCATGCCTTCTATTTCAGCAGTAACAATAACCGCAGGGATAATACTTGCAATGCAAGAGGGTATTTTCATTCTTTCTTCTCCAATAATAATAGCAGTTCTTGTAATAGTTAGTATACTTACATTGCAAGGTATAGGCATATTCCTGCCGAATGAATTGAGGGTTTATCTGGAAATAAAGCGCGGCGGGAAAGATAAAAATAAGATAGTAAGGCTTACTATGTTTAATTTAAAACTGGCTTTCAGTCAGGTTATTTTCCAAATAGCAATAATAGTTCTTATGGCACATCTTGCTACGGGGTTAGCGCTATGAAAATTGATTTTAAACCAATTTACAGGTTTGGGGCAGTATCTGCAGCACTGCCGCCGCTTTTTTTGGTGGTAGTATACGCAATAAGAGATTACCTTCTGATAGACTATATACATGTTTTATCCGCAGCTTTGTGGCTTGGCTGCAATATTTTCATGGGTTTTATATTTTACAGGATAATAACGGATTTAGGTGACAGGGAAAAGGTTGATATAACTGTAAGGCTGCTTCCTCTTACCTTGTTTTTCATTCCATCTATAACTTTAACAACAATAATAGCAGGGTATATTCTTGCCTTCTACATGAGCCTGTTCTCGTACTCTGCGCTAATTTACATACCAATAATCGTAGTATCCACTATCCTTCTCCTTTTATCTTTCATTTATTATATAGGAGACTCTTTGGGTATAATAAAGGTTTTAAGCCATAAACAAAACGTTAAAAAGGCCATAGAACTTTCTATGATGAACTTCAAGATTGCGTTTGTGCAGTTGATATTGCAGGTTATAATAGTGGGCTTTATGGCATACGCGGCAATAATACTATAATTTTTATTATACTCAAATAGTAAAATATTTATACTAAACGAACTCATAATAATACATGAATAAAAAACTTGACGAAGCTCTTTCAGATACGTTTGTAAAATATGAACCTGGTTTGAGCACAGAGCTTTTTGTGATTGGAGAGCTTGGCTTGGATAAAAAAGCAGGTAACTATCTGAAGGCCAGATACAGTCCGAAGGACAGGCTTAAGATAATGAAAAAGGAGTACAATCTAGCTCCAGATAACATGGTCAGGCCAATAGCATTGGAAGAAGTTGACGGCAAAAAAACCTACGTTCTAGAAAGGATAGACGGAGATATGCTGATGAACTCTCTCTACAAATTAAGGGGAAACAGTAAGCTTTTGTACAGTATAAAGGAACAGCTTGAAGATACTGTTGAAACACTTCATAGCAATGGATATGTGCATGGTGACCTAGTAGGTGGAAATAATATAATGCTAACAAAAAGCGGAAAGATAAAATTGATAGACCAGCTTTACATACCCAAAAATTTTGATTATATAGATGCATTTATTAAGCTTGACAACCAAGCAGTTAAATCAGTGGTAAATCTTATGTATGGAAAAGCTGGAAAATCTGTTGAATAAAGTAGCGAATAAAGGTAGGTACTATACTTTGTCAACCGCGGGCGTTTCCGCGGAGATAAACAAGATAAACTACCAATCGGATCTTTTATTTATGGGCCTGGCGATAGCAGTCTCGGCAGCTGCAGGCTACTCTGTTTACAAGTACTTTAAGTCGCTTAAGCGTGGTTATTGATGCATCTTTTTTATTATTGACAATGCATGTTTTTTCCTTGCTTCGTTTACTTTAACTGCGTTTACTCCTTTGCCTGGAACGCCCCAAGCAATTATGTCATTGTAATCTGATAAAACTATACATAAGGGGGCTGCTAGATCCTCTTCTCCGCTTATTTTTATTCCCACCTTCTTTTTGCCCATGTTTTTTCTGATTGCATAAAACAGCTCTTTTGTTATCTTTCCCGGTGGGTTTTTAACCCTTTCAATGTTTTTGTAGGCCTTTATTATCTGTTTCCCGTTGATTTTTCTCCTTTCTGTTTTAAGGTCGAATATGGCCATGTTAGGCGTTATGCCTGCAGATATTGCTGTAAGAGTTACCATGTCTCCAACAGTTATAACGTAGTTTTTCTTTTTTGAGATAAGCCCAATAAACTCCTTTCCGGAAAGGATTTTTCCATGCGATCCGGAAAGCAATGCCCTTGTCTCTTTGTTGAGCTCAATGGAATTACATTCTTCAAATAATTTCTCTAATTCGTTGTCTGGAGCTGTCATTTTATTTATTTTCCTTCATTGCATGCTTTACTTTTTCCAATATAGCGTCTGATATCACAGGGGCTCCGATTGCAAGTATCCTTTTGTTTTTGCTATCTAGAATGGTGAAATGTCCATGGTTAGCACGTATGCCCCAAACCCCAAATTCATCAAGGTCAAGAAAGTAAGCTATCACTGCTTTTATTATGTCTCCATGCGAAACCAATATTACATTTTCATTTTCCGGTATCTCTTTAAGTAAATCGGTAACTCTTTTCTCAACTTCTTCCCAGCTCTCCAAGCCATTTGGGTAACCGTTTAAAATCTCCTTTACATGCCAGTTATAATCGGTTTGATCCCCCTTATTATCGCTAGGTATCTGTTTGTTGTTGTAATTGCCCATCTGTCTCTCCTTTAGTCTTTCGTCCTTTTTCACTTTTAAACCGGTTATCTTTGATATTATCTCTGCAGTCTGCGCGGCTCTTAAGATTGGACTGGATATGATTTCCTTTATGTTATCCAGCTTTTTCAATTCTTCTGCCGATTTTATGAGGTATTCCTCACCCTCTACAGTTAATGGATAACCGTCAATATCATGCGTCAAATAACCTTTTTTATTTGATTCGCTGAAGCCATGTCTTATAATTATTATTATCCCCATTTGAATTCAATTTAATCTCCTTTCACCAATATATCTAAATAACCGTTTTTAATACAAATACTTTTAATGAATTATATAAAAGCGGTATTCTTTGCGGAATTCATCAAAAAGAATATCCGCTAATATTGCTGCTTTTCTCCTTTCAATACCCAGTTCATTCTCATCCCTGCATGGCTTCTGAGGCCTTAAATGTGAGTAAACTTGTTCATCAAGTAACCATGTATTTCCGTTATTTTCTCTGTTGAATGCATTCAAAGCAACATAAAATCTTTTCAATGATTCTTTTAGATTGGCTTGGATATACTCTTCTTGTTTTGGGTTTAATTTTTCTATTGAATGTGAGTAATCCCGGAAGTCATATTCCTTTTTTAGAATACCAATCCAAGGGTAAGGGAGACCGGAGCCATTAACATGGCCAGCACAGGAAGAGTAAGTAGGAATCCCCAACAGGTTTAGGGCCTTTACTAATGGCAGTATTTCTTTGTCTATTTGCCCCTCTGAATTCTTTATTAGTATGTCATTGAGTGTTTTAGGGGGCCATTCCCTGAAAAACATATAAAGCCCTTCCACATTTATATTTGATTGGTTATCTCTTTTAAAATTTGCTGTCTCTTGGTATCCTATAAGTGTAATTAACGCGTAAGCCATTTGTCGTGTTTATTCAGACTAAATATAGCATAGAGTGCCGTAAGGAACATTACTAATAACATTATAGATCCGTACGACAAAAGCCTTAGCTTGTCTTTCTTCATGGTCTTTACTATAAGGTATATCATTATTAACGCGGACAGAATAGACACTACCCTTAAGACAGTGTAAAGTGCAGAAAATGACTGCAAAACTCTGGGAACTGAAAAAAGCGAGTTCACAAGGATTTTTCCTCCATCAATTATGCCTCTTCTGAATATTATCCTTGCAAGCAATCCACCTCTTAATATTAGTTCTGCTAAAACAAGGAAGGGAAGCGTGTAAATGTAAAACATGAAAAAGGCGTATAAAGGCCCGTTTCTGAATATGCTTTTGTCTCTGAAGCTGTTTATGAAGTTTATGTATCCGGATCTAGACCATCTTATTGACTGCTTCACCAGATTTTTAAAGGATTTTTGTCCTTTAGTCAAAACAACAACATTCTGGGCCATCTTGGTTTTGTATCCTAAGCTATTAACGTACTTTGTAATCATTATATCATCGCCTATAATCATCTTTTTACCAAGGAACTTTGAATTTAGAAAATTGTTTGATGATACAAAATCTCTTATTATATTGGTTCTGTAAACAGCGCACTGACCGTTTATTACCATAACCCTATCAAAATATGACATTGCCTTGAAGGACAGCTGCCTTAGTCTTTGGAGCATTTCCGAAGGATAATAGACAAATTTATTCTTTTCTTTTATAATTCTTACTTCAGCACCAACACCCGCGGTCTTATCATCGAATTTACTGATTAGGTTCTCAACAGCTTTTTTTGGAAGAATTGTATCACTGTCTAAAAACATTACATACTTGCTTTTTATTAGTTTTATTCCTGCTGCAAGTGCACCTTTTTTGCCTAAATTTTCAGGCAAGTAAACAAACTTCCCCTTGTTTCTTTCAGTTATCTCTTTATATGGTGAGTAACATCCGTTTCCTATTACTATAAAGTTAGTTTCCTGTACTTTTACAGAGTCAATGCACTTTTCAAACAGTTTTTTATCTTCATTGTATACTGGTATAAGTATAGTAAGTGAGTTCTTTGTATCTGCATTGTTTCCTGCCCATTCTTTCTTTTTATAGAAATAATATATAAGTATTATGTATAAAGAAGAGGAAACAGAGATTATTATGGATATGTAAATATAAGTTAAATACAGGAAATGCGAATACACAACCATATCATTCACCAGCTTTTTAGCTATTTATACCTATAATTAAGCAGATAAAGACTATATGAAAAATTTAATAAATGCTAATTGTATAAAGTAAAGATATGTCTGAGGAATCTACCGTTAAGGTGCACTTTAAGAAAATACACGTTATTGTAATAGCAGTAGTTGTAGTATTGGCGATAGCTTCATTTTATCTTTTAAGCCACAATAACAGTTCTATCTCAGTTAAAAGCGGAGATAATGTAACGGTATTCTATTCACTTTGGCTTTCAAACGGAACGCTTGTGCAAAGTAATTTTAATTCAACCCCTTTCAGCTTCATAGCTGGCTCTTCACAGGTAATCAAAGGCTTCAGCAATGCAGTCATAGGCATGAAGGAAGGGCAAACAAAAAATGTTACTTTGTCACCTAGCGAAGCATACGGTAATATTAATAATTCACTTATAATAACTGTTCCGAGAGCTGACTTTGGCAATAACTCAATAGCAGTAGGGGAGCAGGTATCTAACGGAAATGGGGCTGCAGGAGTAATCACTGCTTTAAACTCTACAAACGTTACGGTTAATTTTAATCCTCCTTTGGCAGGTAAAACTCTCATTTTTGAGATAAAGGTGATTAAAATTAATTAAATGGCATTGAAACTCAATTCAATAGTCATAATAGGTTTAGCTTTGTTTATTATTGGTCTAATCCTTCCTTTTATTGATATTCTCATAATAAAGTCTTACGGTAAAGCCGCAGAATCAATAGGAAGCATCTTACTATTTACAAGTTTAGCTATTTTTGTAGCGGGGGTTATAGTAACGCTTGTAGGTTTTCATAAGCAAAGTAGGCAAACAATTTACAAACAGTGAAAAAGGATATATTTTTATAGCATAATTACATAGTATGCAATATGGACGATCCCACAGGCATGCAGACAAATCCAACAAGTATCCAGTTAGGTCCGATGCCTAATGGATCAAATAAGCACAAATATGTGGCAATAATTGCAATAATAGTTCTAGCAGTTTTCTTAGTATTCATCTTTGCATCCTACGAAGGATACGTTCCATTCTTGAAGATTTCAACAACAAGCAATCCATATTACAGTGTATCTAATTTTAACCAGCTTGCTTCAGTTTCAGCCAAACTTTCAAATACTAGCGGGCCTTTTAATATGTCTTACAGCATGCTTATAAGCTTAAATGCAGCCGCGGGCCCGGCAAGTTTTTCATTTAATCTCCCAATAAATGGATATATCTCACACTATTCGCCATATACAAAGGAAGCCGCTAAAATAGATGTATTGTCTTTGTTGAAAAATATAGCTTCGGTAGATAAAAATGCAAATATATCAACATTCCCGTCAGGTCTTTATTACATAAATTTAACAAGCATATCTAACAGGACTTATTCATCTCTTTGTATACCCTTTGAAATGATTTCGCAGATGACAAATCAAACAATTACAGCAATTGGTGCATCAGTAAATGACACAAGTATAAACAACGCTTCTTTGCTTTGTCTTTCTTTGAAAACAGATAACGTAAGCAAAGTAGCAGGCAACATAACTTCTTTGCTAGGTAGCAACCTGAATAGCATAAACTTAAGCAAAGTTAACAATACAATCAGTAAATACTTACAAGTAAAATACATAAAGGGTTCAAGTTATAATGGACAGGCATGCTCTATCCTTGATATAAACAGCACGGCAGAGTTCCAGAGTAAATATAATGCTTCAATCGGCTTTAGCTTCTGCTTCTCAAATAATTACGGAATTCCATTAGACGGCTCATTGGTAATTAACTTGACAAGGGATTCTGCTGCTATAGATAAGGCCTTGAACGCCAGTTTTAACATATCTAATCTTGTTTTATCGGCACAGCTTAAGTCATCTTTTAATCCAGCTCCAACTTCAGTTTCCAGTCTTTCTGTTCTTCCAAAAGGTTCGTATACAGTTAATCAAACACTACTTTCGCAGTTAATTGCGGCCGCAGAACTTTCAAGTGGTTCGCAGCCAACTACGGTTACAACACCGAAAGCCCTACTTTCATATGTGGATTCATATATCCCAGGCATGGTTTTTGCTAGTAACCTTAGCTATGACTATACAGGTTCTGTATATTATTACTTTTATCTAAATAACCCTTATAAAGGGATATTCGAAATATTCTCTTCTTCCCCGTCAACTTATAATAATTTTAGTAGTTTATACGATTCATTATCATTTTTCTTCCCAAACAATTATAATCTAACAATTGACGGACAACCGGCGTTTGGTTCTAACTCTACAAACATTGTCGATTATTCATACCAATTTTATACATTATATAATGGAATCGAGCTCAATATATTAGCTTCTGCTCCTTTGAATAGTAGTTATTTAAAGGAATTAAATGGCACAATTATGAAAATGGTGGAGAATTTGCCATTACATGACATAAGTTAATTTTATACTTGGCCGCAGGTTATTTTTAAAGCTAAAGAATTTTATTTAATTGATATTGTCTTTATACCTTAAAATGGTTTTAGTTTATTTACTATTTGTTTGTTTAATTTATTTTTTTAATCAAGGACTTTTGTTCTTTTCCACCTTCTATAGCGTATGAAAGGTAAAGAAAGAATAAGCCAAAGATAAGAGGATACAATATAGCCCCTATTATGCCGTATTTTATATTGTTTGGTCCCGCTGCCAATGAATATGTAATTACTAGTATAAAGTTTGCAGATAAAAAGAATATAAAGTAATTTACAACGTTTTTAGATAGTTTTATTCTTTGCAAAGCTGCATTTCTGTAAATCCTAAAGTAGTGTATGAACCTAAGAAGGGAAAACAGCACAAATATTCCGCTTATTAACGCAATTATGCCCTCTATCTCAAGTATCATACAAACCTCCAAAAAGCCTTAAACCATAAAGTAATTACATATGAAACCAAAAGATAAGAAAACACGCCTAAAAGCTGTGCTGCAATCACTAAATACAGCAATTTTAATATCTCCCCCAATACATACATTGAGAAAACCATTATGAAAAGAATAGTCGCAGCAATCAGCAAGTAAATCTGGGTTGTTGATTTTTTAAGGTTTAGCGCCCAGACAAATATCGGAGCTCTGTCTTTTTTGTGCTTTTCGAGTATATAGATTAATAACAAGGAAATAAAGGAAACAGCAACCACATTCACAAGTTCAAATATACCCCAAAACGCCTCAAACGCATAGTAAAAGTCCATTTTATTTAAAGCCATTCGCGTAATAAAAAGGCTTAAATTTTGTCATCTTTTTTTGGCAGTAAGTTTAATATACTATTAGTTTCATTTTAATTGAATCTTGTATGGTTTCTGTACTGGATAAATGAGGTTTTTGAGGTGAATTAGATGGTAGACGAAGAGGTTAAAAAAGGGGATAAAATACAGGTAATATATACCGGTTATTTAGAAGACGGATCTGTTTTTGATTCTAACGAAGGAAAGGATGCACTATCCTTTGAGGTTGGGGCTGGCCAAGTTATAAAGGGTTTTGATGATGCCGTAGTAGGAATGAAGGTTGGAGAAAATAAGAGCATAACAATTAAACCGGAAGAAGCATATGGTGAAAGGCATGAAGAGATGGTAATAAAGATTCCAAAGACTCAATTTCAAGGGGAAGAAGTAAAAGAGGGTATGATGGTTAGTTCCAACAATGGGATGCAGGCTACAGTAGTCGCAGTAAATGAAAACGATGTAACGTTAGACTTTAATTTCCCATTAGCAGGAAAAACGCTAAAGTTTGACATAAAAGTAAAATCCATAAATTAATCGTGCAAAACTGTCACTTAGTAGGCTAATACCTTGGTGCGCTGTCTTAAATATTTTTAATAAATTACTTAGAACTTGTAGTGCTTATCATAATACCGATATTTACACTGCTTATTGTATTTATAGGCTAATTAAAGCAATGTGTATAACATTAAAATATTGGTTAATACTTTGATTATATAGAACTTAAGGTATTTATACTAAAAGAACTATAAATAATATATGTCCCAAATTAAGATATACTCAACGAAAGAAGTTGATAAACCCTTTAGAGCATTAGCAATGAAGAAATTTGGATATAATAAAGGAGCTATAAGCAAGGCCGCAGAAGAAGCTTTGATAAGGTGGACCAATACTATATCTGCAATAAATCTCCTAATTGAAAAGATAGTAGAAAGATCAAAAAAAGATAGCAGGATATTGGCGGTTGTTTTATTCGGCAGCTATGCTAGAAAAGATCCAAATTTTAGAGACGTCGATGTAGGCTTATTGCTGTATGATGCAAAGGATTCTGTGAATGTATATTCTGATTATGTAACATTTATAGGTGGAGAAAACTACTTGGATCTTTCTGTAATCAATTCTCTTCCAATCAGGGTACAAAGCAGCATTTTTAATGATGCAATTATCTTATACAGTTCGAATGATTCTGCCTTATATGATTACACAATCAATTTAATAAAGAAATCAGCGGATTCAAGGCATCTACTGAATGAGGCATTGAAAACAATATGAACCAGGAAACCGTAAAAAATAGGGTATTAGAGAAAGCTATTGATCTAGAAAGATTTTCAAAGGAACTTTCTCAGGTCCTGCCGAAAACGACAGATGAATACAAAAAAAGTAACATACTTGTTAAAAGCACAGTCGAAAGGCGACTTCAGTTAATAAGCGATACTGAGATAGACATACTTGCTATTCTCTACAAGGAATTGAAATTAAATATTGCAGGAGAAGACTTTTCATTAATTTCAATTTTTTCAGAGATTTTTAAGAACAATGTGAATGAAAAAATAAGAAGACTTAGAGAAATAAGAAATAAACTGATACATGAATATAAAAGTGAACAGTTTGATGAGGAAGTTTTCAAAGTTGCTAGTGAAAATCTAGATGAAAGTGATGTGATATCAGAAATAAAACACATAGTTAATACTAAGTTAAATAATATTTAAGTTACAATGCTGCTTTTTTTATAGCTTAAAACGTGCTTTATTGGTTATGCAACAGCCTCCTAAAATGATAATCTTTAAATAATGTAAATCATTTTAAATAGTATGCAGCTCGGTCTAAACGGCAAAAAGTTAAGGGGCATATTTGCAGGAGGACTATCAGGCTGGATTCTAGATTCTTACGACTTAAGTGCAATGTTCCTTTTGGTTCCGGTAATAGCTACATTATTTTTCCCTTCTGGAGATCTTATACTGGCCATAATAGGTGCATTCGCGATATACTTTATAAGTCTAGTTTTTAGACCAGTAGGTGGCCTTATTTTTGGAAGGTTTGCCGATAGAAAAGGGCGAAAATTAGCAATGGTCGTCACCTTAATAGGCTTGGGAATAATAATATTCTCTACGGGTTTACTGCCTACGTATGCACAGATTGGTATAGCGGCACCAATATTCCTTGCGCTTTTCAGGATGATAACAGGAGTGTTTGCCGGAGGAGAATACGGTAACAGCTCTTCTATAGTAACGGAAAGCGTAAATACAAAATACAGAGGAAGAATCGGGTCTCTTTTACAGGGAGGTTATCCCATAGGCTATGCATTAGCTGCAATAGTTTTTTTAACTTTAAGGTTTACATACGGTAGTTCATTTATAAGCTCTGATTATGGTGCAGGCTGGAGAGTGTTCTTCTTCATAGGTATAATACCTGTTATAGTTGGTCTAATAATAAGATTAAGGATGCCGGAATCATATCTGTGGTCCGATATAAGCAAGAAAAAGAAACTTGATATGCATCCTATTAGGACCGTTTTTGGAAACAGGCAGTATAGGTTTTCTTTCTTTGTTGGAGTACTTGCAATGACGGGGATAGCATGGATATACAGTTTAACTTTAGGGTTTTATCCCACTACATTGCCAGAATTCTTCGGAATAGGCTTTCCTGACTTCTTGTATATAGTAATAGTCGCAATTTTAACGTCGTTGCTTGGATATTTCTCTTCAGGGTATATAAGCGATATTATAGGTAGAAAGAAGGCTTTATACATATTTTCAGGATTAGCGATAATACTCGCATTTCCAACAATGTATGGAATGTTTACTGGAGCTTATGGTATATTAATGGCTGGCTTTCTGGCATCGGTATTGGCATTTGTAACGACAGGAGCATATGGGGTAATACCTGCTTACTTGGCGGAGAAATTCCCTACAAGAATAAGAAGCACGGGAGTTGGCATATCATTTAATGGAGGATTCATAGTGGGTTCATGGAGTTCAGTTATAATACTTGCAGCGATAGGGGCCGTAAATCCTTTGACTAACACTACAAATGTCACTACATTGCATGCAGCCTTGAGTTCATTCTGGTGGATTACAGCTATAGGCATAATAATCGGTGAGATATTTATACTGACTTCGGCACTGCTTTCCAAGGAAACATACAAATTGGATCTTTCAAAAATACAATAAAACTTTGATTAGGTTTGTAAAGTATTTTATATCAACCAATTTCTTTTATTTATTTAAGCTTCTATGTTGTTTCGTCCCCAAATTTTTAATGATTATGTTTTATAACGAGTCTCTCTTATCTTTTCGGTTAGTTTCTTATGCATGCTGTACGGCATAAAAGAGAGAGGAAAAGCCCCGAGTTCATATATGATCCTGTGTAGCTTGTTCTCAGTCTTTATTCCAGAGAAGTCTATGTCATAAGGTTTATCTGATTCTATCTTTGCGTATTTTTTAAATAGCATTTCAGACCTAGGTTGGTGCGCGTAGTCGCTGACTATCGTAATCTTTTTGACAGATGGAAGTTCATAGCTTATCTTATGAATAGAATTAATTGCGTTTTCTTCTGTATTTATTGATTCATTCTCTGTTATTATGCTGTCAAGATTCTTTCCCTTCGCTACATACTCATTTTTCTTTTCAAAGTCTTTTCCAAAACCAGATATTATTAATGCAGCCGATGGGTCATTTTTATATTCGGTAAGCGCTTTTTCCAGTCTTTTATACTGATTAGGCCCACCAAGAACAACTACTGCCCGTTTATAGTCGACTTCTATCTTATAAAGCTTGCGAATTTCATCAAGCTTGTCTAGATTACCATAAACAACAGGTTCCTTTGAATATGGCACATTTGCAATGTTTTTTACATAGTCTCCATTTTTCATATTACTTCATTATAAACACGCTTATGAATAGTACCTATATATAAGGCTTTCTATCGATCCAAATTGACTTAAAAAGTGCAGTAGCAAGAGTTTTGGATAAATTTTATATATACACCGTGTACATAGTAAATATGAGAAACAAAACATACAAACAGACTCTACTTGAGGAAAGTGCTTATAATGCACTTGTGGATGCAAAAGCTATAATGCAGGCTAAAAGGGGCAAGAAAGTTACATTTTCTGATGTTATTAATGAATTCATAAAAAGGAGAGTAAATTTTTTAAAACTAGATCAAGACATACAGGATTATATTTCAGCGTTTGTAGATGCGGAAAAACAAGATAAAGATATTCTTGGGATTGTGCTTTTTGGATCTGTTGCTAGAGGTACTTTCAATAGCTATAGCGATATAGATATATTAGTTGTAGTTGATAAAAACATATTAGACAACTTCTATAAAATTGAACAGATACTTAAAGAAATTGAGCCTGTAAGAGAAAAATTGCTTGCCAGAGGTTTGCACTTATATGTAAGTGAAATTGTTCTAAAAAAAGAGGATCTAACAAAATTTAGACCATTTTATATATCTTTATTAGAGGAAGGCATAATCCTATATGAGAAAAATGGTATATTGAGTGAATTCTTTAGTAATTTGAGCAAGATAAAGTACAAATGGGTGAAGACGGGCAACAACTTGGTGTTGGAATGGAAAAAATAACAGCTAAAAAAGCAATGGAAAGTGATACTGTAAATTAATGGTGAGATTATGAGCATATATTTATCTGTATACCTCATTTTTCAGTTTATGCTGTTAGTTACACAGTTTTTAGCTGGATTATTAGCCACTATTGTTGGGATAGCTCTTTTAAAGCACATCAAAGATAAGGCACCATTAACTTCATACTTTCTAAATCCAGGTAAAACAATTGGTGTACCAGGTTTTCCAATAGCAGGAGTATTCTTTGGATTTACTGCTTTATTTGCGGGTTTAGCGATTTTTTAAATATAAGCACATTTTATCCCAAAGGATTTACTGGGTTATTTGTTGATTACACACTTATAGTTATACCCTTTGTTGCTAGCATTGGTATAGTTTTAGTACTCTACTTTTGGTTCAAGAGATTTAGGAGGTTTGCATGAATCCTGCCATTTTAATGCCATTTTTAATTGAAGTTATAATTGCAGCGCTATTTTTTATTTCTATCGGGTTTTACTTTTGGAGGAATTACGAAATATCAAAGTACAAAAGTCCAGTAGAGGCTAATAGAATCTTTGGCGCTTATATGATGAATCATCCCAAGAGATATACTCTGTCTTTCTTTTTTATGTCAATAGCAGCTATTTCTATCTTTCCTACAACTGTCGTCAATATAATTGCGTTTTTCAATCCAGTATTATCTAGTTTTGCTAAGGTCCTTTTTATGATTCTAAGTATGGTATCCATAATAGCTAATGTCGGATTCTTTATAACTTTTGTTTTAATAGGATTTAGATACTGGAGAAATTATATAAAAACTATTAAATTGCAGGATAAATCCAGTAAAGCCAATGTTCTTTAACATAGCAATGATAATAAAGATGTTCAATCAAATAAACTATAAAAAGTCAGAACATGAAATTTATTTCATTTAAAGGTTTCGGTCAGTTTTTAGACTTATATCTTTTTTTATTATAGTTAATATAGAACTTTATTAATGATATTATATTAGAATTATAGATAATAATAGTAATATTATAATAATTTAATTATAATAGAAGAAACTTAAATAAGGATCTAAAAATCACAATAATAATTCAATAATATTATATTCAATATTTATATAATTAATATAAAATCATATAAATAACTATCATCATTACTATTATTATATCAAATTATTTATAGTAAATAACCGTTACTTCGTGTATTTTATTTATTAAATTAAATGATATAATATTAAAACATATAATAATTAAGAATACTTTAATACTAATTTGTCTATGTAATTTATTTAATATTTGTAATGTATCTTTAAATTATGGTAAATAAAACACAAAAAATCGGTAATGTTTCAAATTCCCAGGACTTTGATCTTTTTGGGTCGTTATTTCGCGTAGTTTTCCGTTTTTTGGTAATTGTTGTTCTTATCGCAGCATTTTTTGCAGCTGTCCTGGCTATAATCTCCCTTCCATTTAATTATGCTCATAATATATTTTGGAACGTATTTGGGGCATTGCTAGGTGTGCTTTTTATATTGTGGGTTATGAGTTGGTTTTTGCCTATGGGGCAAGGGTATTGTAAGGGGCATTCTAGGTGGTATAGCTATCAAAATGCTGAAGAAATTTTAAAGACAAGATATGCTAAAGGCGAGATATCAAAGAAGGAATTCGAGGAAAAAATCAAGGAATTAATGAAGTATTATTGATAATAAATAATTTGATAATATAACAATTTAAATAAGTTAATAAATTAATGTTGTTATAAGTTAAATATGTTGATAAAACTTAAAGATGGCCGGGAAATAAGCATAGGTAAGATCTGGTGGTAAAAAGGTCGGTTTAATGAAAAATGAAATGTGGGAGAAAAAAGGTATAAAGATACTAAAACCTTAAAATTAAGTATTTATATGCGGGCTTTTCATCAATAAATAAAGATAATAACTATGGTGCATAAAAGTAGATTGAATGAACTTCTGGAAGAAGAGAATAAAAAAATTAGGGAAGTAGTCTCAGAACTATACAAAAGTTCAATTATCTTGCTTGAGAAAGGCATTCAAAATGGTGAAGGCAAAGTACAAATTGTGGACCCAAATCCTGATAGTATTCTTGATCCAAAATATAGAAATGTTCATTCGCAGTATAGATATACACTTGAATTAGGTGATTATAGGTTTGAATTTAAGTATGGGCTTGAACAAGTAGGGAAGGAAGCATACCCCTATCTTCAATTATACCTTTCCGCAAGTAAATTGGCTTTTCTTCCGGGTTGGCAAGTTAATGACCAAAGGTATAAGGTTTTAGATGTCCAGAAATTAGGCCCTTCTGGAAATTTGAAGTTCACTATATACCTACCTGGAGATTCAATTAAGATGCAAGGCTGGGAAGATGCATTGATAAATAAAACAAAAAGGATTAAGGAGATGGATGCCATACATAAGTATAAGGCAAAAAAGTATTTTGGATGAAGCAATACCGTTTGCCGTTTATTTGCCTTTAATGATGGTATGCCCTAAAGCTATTTATATTAATTGTTTTCTAAAGTACTTGTAAGATTGCATAAAAACGGAGGCAAAAATATGGGAGGAATAAGTGGCGATGGTGGATATGCATCTCCTTATAAACAGGACATAGAGACCTACCAGAAGATAAAAAAATATGATAGAAGGGGGCAGTTATTCCATAATAATAGTTTATTACCAAAATATCAGCATCATGACGATATAACTTCAAGTGGCTC
>JAMDDW010000048.1 GCA_023488405.1 Candidatus Parvarchaeota archaeon
ACAGCAGATTAGATCTTAAAAATTTCACTTTATCTTCTTTGTCTATCATAGTGAATCCTAACCTTTTGTCTAGCCACTGTATAAGGTCATTTTTAGACAAGTTTTTATCATCATAGGTGAGTTTTAGAAATGTTTGTTTGCCCCTGAACCACTCATCACCTTCTTTTATATCGATTATCGCACGACCGCTATTATCATAAAATATCTTAAAATCTATTTTTGGATCTTGTTCGGAAAGTTTAAAGTCTTTGCCTATTAAGTCTTCAAATGCAAGCTCTTCATCTTCATAAGAAATAATTGGCGCTGCGAAATCTTCATAAAATTGACGCTTTGCTTCGAATGCATATACCTTTTTACTTTCAGTTGCATTTATAAGATCTAATCTGCTGTATCCGTTATTCTCTAAGCCAGATATTATCTCCTCGGCAGCTTCATTAAAGTTCCTTGCCGATGCAAATACATAGCTTCTATTTAGATCTTCGTCTGAAAGCTTCTTTGCAAAAGGCAATCTCATTATCCTTCCTATTATCTGTTCAACCGCTACTTTGGATCCTATATTTGCGACTGAAATTAATATGTAGGCAAAAGAGCAGTCCCAACCTTCTGCGAGGGCATTTACAGTGATTATGTACCTTATCTTGCAGTCTTTATCGAAAAGGTCTACTCCTTCTAACTCATTCTTATCTGAAGTTTTTATAGCAATTTCCTCTTCCTTTACTTTGCCCCTGGTTTCTTTTAGTAGGAATTCCTTTACTTTGCCAACAGTAATCTTTTTATCATCTTCCTTCACCTGCTCAGCTTGTATAAGTGCTATCGGTCTTATTTTTGCACCTTTTTCCTTTCTTGCAGCTTTTTCTAGTTCCTCTCTTTTAATTATCCCTTGCTCTATTGCTTCTTGCCACTGTACACTGCTTTGTAGTACAATAGGAAGTTTAATCATATTCTCATCCTTTAATTCCGAAGCGTGTACTTCTACTAGCACATTGCTTTCAGGTCTCGGAGTTGCAGTGTATTCTATAATAAAACTTGGATTAAGACCTTTTAAGACTTCAAATGACAATGGAGTTTTTGCTCTATGTCCTTCATCTAAAATAATAAGAGGATTACTAAGTCTTATAACATTAGCTAAAGAATTTATTACCCCAGACTCATCTTTTTCAAGTATATCTGAATCTTTGATATCCTGGAAGTGTTCTAGAAGAGAGCCGTTTTCCTGGTAAACTTTATACTTATTTTGTATCGACTTCTCCTTTCTAAAAGCATCTAGTGTGGACACAATTATACAAAGATTTTCATCAACGTCGCTTTTCTTTATGCTAAGAGCTTCTTCATTAGAGAAAACCATCACATTATTGTCAAAAGCTTCATCTAAAACAGCCCTGTGTGGGTCTTTCTTGTCCTTTAATTTCTTTAATGTCTGCGAAAGTATGGCATCTGAAGGTACAAACCACATTATTATACCTTTATCAAATTTATTTTTTAATAGACTATCATAAATCTCTTCAATAGAATGAGAAGCTACAAACGTCTTTCCACCACCAGTCGGAATCTTTATGCAGATAAAAGGTATATCTGTACTGAAATAGTCTGATTTGTAAGGCGTATCAGTAGCACTTATAAAGGCTATTTTAGGACCATTAGTGCTAGTTGATTTAAGGAAGTCTCTAAGCTTATCTAATGTTCTTTGTTGATATCCTTTAAGTTCCATCAATACACCTTAACCTCATAGGGTATTTGTTTAAACACAATTTTATTCTTTTCTAAGGTTCTACTGTCAATAAGGCATTTGTCCGCATAAATGATCTTTTTATTTCCATTCTTATTTATTTTTTTAAGAAAATTTCTATCTAAGACATTTTTCCCCTTGCCATTGAATAGAAGATAATACTCTGTTTCATTATGCTCTCCTATAAACTCCTTGGAAATCTTGTTTTTGTCTATATTTGTATTTGTTTCGGTAAAGTAAACGTAAGTAGCCAGCTGTTCAAAAGTACACTCTTCATTTATTTGTCCATTTTCATCAAATAGTGGTTTATCAAGTTCGCAATACTCAAAACCATCTTTATAATCATATTTTTTAATGACTCTTTTTACTCTTTCAGCGGTTATGTCCTTGGCAACTTTATCTTCCATTTCAATAAGAATAAATTTTCTATTCCCCTTGTCCTCTTTATTTAATTGAATAACCGCATCACCTGTAGTTCCTGTCCCTGCAAAAGAGTCTAATACAATAGAATCTTTATAATCATGTGTAATAATTTCTATTAAATACTTAATAAGACTAGATGGTTTTGGATAATTGAAAACTTTCTTTCCAAAAATCTTCAAAAGTTCACGGTTTCCATTTAATGTAAAGCCTTGTTCTAATAATATACTTCTAGGTTTTATTCTTCTTTCTTTTCCAGTTTCGTGAAGATATATCTTAGTAAAAATCTGCCATTGTCCAGACTTTTTATTTTTTACGAAATCTATTTTACCTTCTTTTTTAGCTTGCAAAAAAGTTTCTTTACTATAACGCCAGATATGTGGTTTTATGCTAATTTGCGAGCCATCTGGAGCTTCAATTTCATATTGTAAGTTAGGTCTATTTTCATCTATTCCTGGCTGATATAAATTATATCGCTTATATGGCCCGAACTTTGCAAAATTTGCATCTCTGTATTTATATTCCGCCCTATGTTTATCTGACAAACTTGTTAGAAATCTATCCACCTTATTTATGTCTCTTGCATAACATAAAATATATTCATGTTCAACCCCAAAATATTTTACATCGTTAGATGCCCCCGCATTCTTCCTCCAAATTAAAGTATTTATGTGATTTTTCCTATCGAAAATTTCATCAAATATTAATTTTAGGTAGTCAAATTCCCAATCATCAATACTAGCAAAAATAACCCCATCATCACCCAGTAAATCTCTAAGAAGCTTTAATCTTGGGTACATCATGCACAACCATTTATCATGTCTGCTTAGGTCTTCTGATTCTGGCCCTACAACTTTACCGATCCATTTCTTTATCTTTGGAGAATTAACTTTATCATTATAAACCCACTTTTCATTACCTGTATTATACGGAGGATCGATGTAAATACATTTTATCTTTCCTGCGTAATATGGCATTAATGCTTTAAGTGCTTCCAGGTTATCTCCGTGTATTATCAAGTTTTGAGAGTTTTCACCAACAGAAGCTGATTTAACTTTCTTGAGAAGCCTAAAAGGTACTTCCTTATCATGATTTACAACAGCATCTTTACCTATCCAATTTAGTACTGGCATTTTATTGTAATCGCTTTGATGGTTTAAATGTTTATTATGATTAATACAATTAGGATATTAACTATTTCAAATAGATCTGTAGATCAGGCTTAGAGTAGCTATTATCTCGGCTATTATTAAAAGTAAACCGTGTAAGTCTAATACTATAGAAAGTACACTAAGAACTTCCGCATCTAATAGAAATCCATAATGATTTGATTGTATGATGTCAGTATCTATAATAGAGCTTAGAACTGGTGAAAATGCAAATGTTAATATCATAACTAAAAATAGTATGATAATAGCATAAATTAAAGCCCTAAGATCTCTTTTCATATAAAATTTTTTGTTAATCTCTAAATCCTATATTATCGTCGTTAAAAATGTATAGAATGTATCTGATAATTCCAATAAAAGAAACTATACTTATCCCCAACAATAATATTTCAAAGCTGGTTACTGAAGCACCAATAGCACTGATTACAATAATAGCCACTACTATAATAATCATTGTTTTTACTTCGTTTATTTTATCTCTTTCAAAATCCATTTATTACTCCCCAAATAAGCCTTTAAAATCATAGTTAGAATACGCTGGTTTGTTACAATAAAAATTATCATTTTTTGCAAATTTATCTGGTTCCTCTGGCATCATTAATATGCAGCCACTTCCTATAATTTTGCCGTCGCTATTTACTATCATATTCTTACATGCCAATATGTTGCTATGACCTCTTGGGGATACCCTAATATTCTCTACGTTGTTATATACACTTCCCATGACTTCTGAATCTTCGATATAATTTGCTTGGTTCATACTAAAAATAATGTATTTCGTACTTAAATACTTAACTGACCTAAGTTCAGTAAGTTATATAAAGCGCTGGTTACATAGTAATTTTATGGCTATTAATATAGGTGTAAGAACTGCCGAAAATTATAAAATCCTTACCGACTTGGAAAAAAGGATCTTTCTCTTTG
>JAMDDW010000035.1 GCA_023488405.1 Candidatus Parvarchaeota archaeon
CATTTTTATACTTTACTGGAAAGTACCGATATATTTGAAGAGAATAAAAATTGGAATAGGAAGCTAGAGAAAGATACAGCCGAGAAGCTAATTTCTCTAAAATGGGATTTTTCGCCTTACACTGAGAAAGAAATATTTTCTATAGATACTCCTCCTCCTTATACCTCCGGGAGGCCTTGGCACCTTGGAGCAGCAGCCCAATATTCCAAAATAGATACTATCGCAAGATCTCAAAGAATGCTTGGAAAGGAAGTACTTTTCCCTGTAGGTATGGATAGAAACGGTATTCCCGTAGAAAGATACGCAGAAAAGAAGTATGGAATAAGGATGAGAGACACTCCAAGAGAAAAATTCCTTGAAATTTGTAAAACTTCTCTGGATGAATTAGAAAAGGAGATGTTTGATATATTAAATTCATTTGCATATTCTGCTGATTTTGATAACGTTTACAGGACTGATTCAAAGGAATATAGAACACTTACTCAAAGCACGTTTATAGAGATGTGGAAAAAAGGCCAAATAATAAGAGGGACTAGGCCAAGTAACTATTGCATAGACTGCGGAACCACAATAGCAGATGCAGAAATAGAGTATAAAACTATAGATACTAACTTAGTTTATTTTTACTTTAAAATAAAAGATTCAGACCAAAAGATACTTGTAGCCAGTACAAGACCAGAACTATTGGGAGCATGCTCTGCCATACTTGTAAACCCTGAAGATGAAAGATTTAAAGATTTGTTTAACAAAACCGCTATAACTCCATTATACAATCAAGAAGTAAAGATAATACCACATAGCTATGCAAAAGCAGATTTTGGAAGCGGCGCAGTTATGATATGCAGTTATGGGGATTATAATGATGTAATGATAATTAAAGAGCTACAGCTACCTGAAAACATCATAGTAGATACCAACGGAAGGATGAAAGAAAAAGCAGGAGCAAAATTAAACAACTTAAAAGTAAATGAAGCTAGGAAGGAAATCATTTCTATGCTTCAAGAAGGAGGTTATGTTGAAAAAATAGAAAAAATACAGCATAGAACCCCTTTATGCGAAAGAAGCAAAACACCGATAGAGATAATACCTTTAGATGAGTATTACTTAAAAGTCACTGATATAAAGGATAAATTAGAAGAGCTTGCATATCAACTAAAGATAATACCTGAACAGCACAAACAGATACTACTAAATTGGCTTAAAGTATCGGCAGATTGGCCGATTTCTAGGAGAAGATATTACGGAACCGAGATTCCGTTATGGTATTGCAATAATTGCAAAGAACCTTATTTGCCAGAAGAGGGTGAGTATTATCAACCTTGGAAAGACAACCCTCCTGGAAATCCAACGTGTAAAAAGTGTGGAGGTAAGGAATTTACCGGGGATGAAAGAACATTTGATACTTGGATGGATTCAAGCGTTTCCGCTCTATATGTAACTAAATACTTATATGATAAAAATTTCTATGAAAAAACTTATCCATTAAGTTTAAGAACCCAAGGAATTGACATAATAAGAACTTGGCTTAATTACAGCATATTAAGGTGTTATCAGCTTACTGGAAAACTGCCTTGGGAGAAAGCATGGATAGATGGTATGGGACTAGATGAACATGGAGAAAAAATGGCCAAGTCAAAAGGAAATGGGATAGATCCAACAATAGTTATAGAAAAATACGGCGCAGATGCTTTTAGATTTTGGGCAACATCTGAAGCATTACCTGGAAGCAACTTTTTATTCTCGGAAAGCCGGTTACAAGGCAGCGCTAAATTCCTGACAAAATTGTGGAATGTAGCAAGACTTATAAACCAATTTGGAGAACCAAAGGAAATTGCTGAAAAAGACCTAAATGAAAGTGATAAATGGATAATTAATTACACTGAAAAACTAACAGAAGAATGCATAAAGGGCTATGAAGAATTAAATTCATTTATTCCTGCGAACAGAATAAGGGAGTTTATATGGAACGTCTTTGCACCACATTATATAGAACTTGTAAAGGCTAGAGCTTATGGAGAAGGCTTTTCAGATGATGAAAAAAACTCAGCTATTTATACGCTTAATTATGTGCTTAAAAGAGTACTTTTGCTAATGGCCCCAATAACTCCTTTTATAACTCATGCGCTTTGGAGCATACTTTACAAAGGAGAAGCAATACATTACCTTAGCATACCCAAAGCAAAGGAGTATAATAATCAAATTTTACTTTTAGGCGATAAAATTATGGAATTCGATAGTATGATCTGGAATAACAAAAAAGAGAAGGGAGTTTCATTAAGGGAACCTATAACTATCAATATCCCTGCTGAACTCAAGCCTTTTGAAAAAGATTTAATAATGATGCACAATATCAATAAATAGTGGAAATAAAGCTTAATAATATAAATTTTGGTGAAAAAACCGTAAAAATTAAAAATGGCTCAGTTAAGGAGTTACTAAAGAAGATTTCACTTAATGATGACTCAGTTATATTAGTAGGTAAGCAAGGTAAGATTTATACTAAAGACGAAAAGATAAAAAATGGGGAAGAAATAAAAGTGATAGAAGTTTTTTCAGGGGGATAATGAAATGTGAGATATGCGGAACTAGTGCAGTTATATCCACAAATAACGGCACACTTTGCGCTGAGCATTTTAAACAGAGATTCGAGAGTATAACCCTATCAACCATTAAAAAATATCGCCTTATCGAGAAAGGGGAAAAGATAGCAGTGGCTAATTCTGGTGGTAAAGATTCATTGTCATTATTGTATATACTATCAAAGTACTTCAAAAAATCAAATAATATTATTTCTATAACTATAGATGAGGGAATAAAAGGCTACAGGGATAAAACAATAGAGATAATGGAGGAGTACTGCAATAGATATGGGGTTGATTACAAGATATATTCCTACAAAGATTTTACTGGCAGAACTATGGATTCTATAACAAAAACAAGAGAAGGGATACCTTGCTCGGCCTGTGGAGTTCTAAGAAGACACCTAATAAATTATGCAGCTTCAGAAGTAAGCGCGGATAAAGTAGCTACTGCTCATAATATGGATGACGAAGCAGAAAATGTAATTATGAACTTGGTACAAAATGATATAGAAAAAATGGTAAGATTGGGTGCTTATTCTGGAGTAATAAAAGAAAAGGGATTTGTACCTAGGATAAAACCTTTTCTTTTCTTAAGCGAGAAGGAAACTATGCTTTTTTCAATGCTAAATGACATAAATGCTATTCATACCCCTTGTCCATATGCGGGTATGGGTTTTCGGGGCCTTATCTCTAGGGAGATAAAAAGAATGGAAACTGAGTTTATTGGAGCTAAAAGGAATGTTATAAACACCATGTTAGACATAAAAAATCAACATGTCTCTAAAAATGGTTTAAAAATAAACAAATGCAGATATTGCGGATTTCCGTCAGCAAGTGACATTTGCGAGGCCTGTAAACTTAAAGAAGAGCTCAAAAAAAGCCCAGCAATTTAAAAGTTTAAATATAAAAAAATAGTAACCTTTGTATGGAAACTGATGGGAACCCCGACATAGAGAAAAACTATGAAGCTTACCTTACTGGTATAGACAAATTCAACAGTTCCATAAGCACATTAATTTCAGATTTATACAGGAAGATAGATGCATTAAACCAGCAGGATCTAGCTTTAGAAGATAAAGTAAATAAAATGGACAATTCTAAGGAAATAGAAAGCAGAATAGCAAAAATAAACTCTGATATGTCTGTTCTTTCAAACGCGGTTAACAGCGCAATATCCGCATTTAATTCTTCAATAGAAAAGATGAATGACGCGTATAATGACTCGGCTGTAAAGATAAACAAATTAAATGACTCATTCAATTTTATGCATTCCAATGTAGAAGAATTATCAGATAATATTAACAAATCGATAGAAAACTTTAACGGAGTTGCAAAGGCCATAAACCTAAAGGATAAGGATTATAGTGACAATTTGAAAAGAATAGAAGAAAGCCTTTCTACTCTTGGACGCCAATATGATGTAGTAATGACAAATATAAAACAAACGGCCGGCAATCTATCCGCAGCTGACAATGAATTGCAACAGAAATTAGATAAATTAAATGAAACTGTATATTCTTCTTTGCCAAGCATAAACTCATTTTCTGATGACATAAATGAGCTTAAAAAGTATAAAG
>JAMDDW010000042.1:0-522 GCA_023488405.1 Candidatus Parvarchaeota archaeon
TTGCTTCATGTGCGGCCATTGACATGTCTTCATGCTCCTGTCTTGAAATCTCACCGTGATTGTACCTTAAATTATAATCCTTAAGCTTGGCCATTTCATTTTCTATTTCATCTTCCAAGGCCTTTACGGCGACCGCCGACTCTCTAGCTTGCACCAAATCAGCGTTTACTTCATGCAATTCAATCTTTTTCATATTAAATGTATCAGATTTATACTTAAATAGCTTTTGTTTTGCTTAGATGGCAGATATCCGCATCTTAGCTTTTAGATAAGAATTAGGTTTACAGTTAAAAAGAGGTTTTATAGCAAATAAAATTATAAGCCCACATTAATTAATGATATTATGTTTGAGGTAGAAGCAAGAGGAGAATTAACCGTTAGCACCGATGAAATTATCAAAAGGTTTAGAAAATTAAATGCCAACTTCCTTGGGAAAACAAGGAGGTTTTCATTAATTTATCTTAGAAATAAAAGCGCAGACAAAAATGATCCAATTGATCTTCGTATAAGAGTTACAAACGG
>JAMDDW010000042.1:532-4149 GCA_023488405.1 Candidatus Parvarchaeota archaeon
CTTTCGGATACCGTAGAAATGCTAAAGCTGCTTGGTTGGGCACATGGGATAATAAACGTTAATGATAGATATAAATTCAGATATAAAGGGATAGAATTTGTGTTTGTAGACAATGGAATTGCAACCTATTTTGAGGCCGAGAGGCTTATAAAAAGCAGAAGCAAAATAGAAAAGGAACGCAATTATATAACAAGAATATGCAATGAACTGGGTATGAAGCCTTTCAATGATGATGAATTTTACAGCCTTATAGATAAAATAAACGGTGCTGCAGATAGACAGTTCAATTTAGACAACGAAAAATTCAAGGATATACAGAATAAGTTCAAGCAATATTTTTATGCTTCTAAGGGGAAAAAAGAAACAAAGGTAAAAATCACTAGCTAATATGAAAGTTTATAAAGGAGTAAGTTGGATAGCAGATAAGTTAAGTGTAGCTCCTTCTGAAAAAGATGCAAAATGGATGCATCACAGAAAAGAGGAGGTCTGGCTTTCTTCTGTTTTTAGGAAACGCTACCCGTTATCTACTAAAGCTATTTTTAAAGGAAAAAGAGACATTAAAGTCAAGAACAACAAAAATGTGATAATTGCTACACATCCAAGACCATATGAACAATGGATATATGACTGTTTAAAAGTCGACATAGCTATTGTATGTAGACGAAATGAAATAAAGGCAGCTGAGAAAAGATTTCAATCAGAAAAATCGGCCGCATTAAAAAGAAAGTCTAACTTGAGTAAGATGCTTAGCCTTTTTTCTCCATCTCTTGCAATTATGCATAAAAAAGGAATCATAGACGTAGTGATAGGCCGCGGATCTTATTTTGATGTTAATGGATACCCTTCTGAGAAAGACGATATAGATCTTATACTTTTGAAGGAAGAAAAGCCAAACTATGCTGGCTCATACAAAATTATTAATGAAAAAATTACGGAATTTATTTCCGATTCTAAGGGCGATTTTGGGGTAAACCTTATAAGTTTCGATGAAAAGACAATAAAGAAACCATTAAATAAACACGCGCCAACGTTCAGTTTGATATTGATTATGAAAGGTTATAACGGGTTAGGTACCCTTTATGAAAGATATGTGCTTGAAAAGGGCGTTCCAGTAAAAATTCCCGGATTAAAGGTTAATGATGCCAAAAGAATAACAAGAAAATTTGCCTCAAATCTTAATAAGGACACAAGAGAAATGCAATTAAGAGAGAATAAGCTTACTGTTTTTCCTAAAAATACAAATAATAGTTAATTGTCATTATAAATAGAAATTTTATGTCATAGCCTTAAAATCATTTTGACTTCCTTTTTGTTCTTATTTGTTACCTTAAAACCAGCATTTTTATACATTCGAAGACTTCTTTTGTTATAAGTGGCTATTCCAGAAACCTTTAGTTCCTTCCAATGATAGTGTTTTGCTTTCTTCATTAAAAGTCTCAATGCCTGGGATCCGATTCCTTTGCCCCAATATTCTGGGATTCCTATTGTTATGGGCGTACTTGTTCTCGTGAAGCTCGCATCTCCTATGGAAAGCCATTTGTTACCTGATAATATCTCTATTATATACATGTGCCCGTTTTTTGTTATGGAATCGTGCATTTTTTCTATTACCTTTTGATGGCCGTCTTTTGTTATTGAATTATACATTTTTGTTATAATCTTTTCATTGTAAGGAGTAGTATGCCCTTCAGAGTAATAAAGGACCTTTTTGTTGCTATACCATTTAAGCATTTTAGACATATCCCTTTTAAGATTTATAGGCCTAAGTTTTACATTATATCTGTAAATGTTCTTTTTGCTGGTCATAATATTTATAAAATTAATAGTATTATTGCTATAAAAAAGAGTAAATATCGAATTAAAGGCAATGCTAAACTAAGGGAATTTTTCTGCATATTTAATTTTTTATAAATACTTATAAATTTGTGTTGTATACTTTATTTATGAAATTTTATCTTTCATCATCATATTGGGTTGGAGATTCCGTTGTAAAAATTCGTAAGATAGCACCTAAAAACAAAAAGACTGGGTTAATACTAAATGCGCTAGACCATACAAGCGTAGATGAAGAAAAAGTAGAACAAAAAATTAAAACATTAAAATTGGAGGGACTTCAACCGGAAATTCTAGACCTTAAAATGTATTTTGGTAAACAAAAAGAATTAGAAAAGCGGCTCTCTAAATTAGGTGTAGTTTGGGTGAACGGCGGTAATGTATTTGTATTGAGACAAGCAATGAGACTTAGCGGTTTCGACAAAATTTTCAATACTTTGCTTAAAAGAAAGGATTTTTTATATGGGGGATATAGCGCAGGAATCTGCGTTTTAGCAAAGGATATGCATGGCTTGGAAGTAATGGATGATCCAACGCAAAGGCCATATGGCAAGAAATATAAGGTAATTTGGGAAGGCTTAGGTTTTCTTGATTATATGATTCTACCGCATTATAAATCGGAACACCCAGAAAGTAAACTTGCTACTAAAGCAGTCCAGTATTTTATAGACCATAAGTTGCTATTTAAAGCACTAAAAGACGGGGAAGTAATTATCATCGACTGAAAATCAGCATCAGTGAAGAGGCATATTATAAACATATTAAGCTTAATTATGTAGATTATCAATAAATTTCTTGGTGTTCTAAAAAAGCAGAAGAATATTAAACTTGGGCCCGAAGGGATTTGAACCCCCAACCATCAGATTAGAAGTCTGCCGCTCTGTCCAAGTTGAGCTACGGGCCCTTTAACAAAAGATATGGCTAGTATATATTAAAAGGTTTTATTTTTTATTGTAATAAATTTTGAGTGCGTCATTTATTATATATTGGTGGTCAAATGCAAGTTCAGGTAGTTTATTTATATTCCACCACTTTGCTTCCTTTGCGTCATCTCCCCCTTTTTCCGTGCCGGAGATATCCTTTAACAGGTAAGTTATTGATACTACATGTTTTCTAGGGTCTCTTTTCGGGTCAGAATAAACACCAACTAACTGACTAATTTTTGCCTCTAAACCAGTTTCTTCTTTAACCTCTCTTAAAACAGCATCTTCTGTTCTTTCCCCATATTCAACAAATCCGCCAGGCATGGCCCATTTGTCCTTGTATGGATCATTTTTCCTCTTTATGAGAAGAATCTGGTTGTCTTTTATTATAACACCGTCAACTGCTAATGAAGGGCTTTTGTATTCCATTAATTATTTGGGCTTTTTCGACTATTATATTTATCTTTTTCTTTATAGCCCCTTTTTGAAGCAATCGCTGCACACTGCATACAATTTTCCGTTCTTTTTGCGGTAATTCCCTTTTATTTTGCCCAAGAAAGTTGTTTCTATCTCCTTTCCGCAGATACTGCATTTCATACCTTTATGCCAAACCTCCTAAGCAAACCAGAAAACTGCCTGTTATTAGACATTTTCATAACGGTTTTCATCTTTCTGTACTGCTCTAAAAGTTCCCTTACCAGTTCTTCAGATGTACCGCTTCCTTTGGCTATCCTGTTTATCCTTGATGCATCAATGACCTTTGGATTTTCCAGCTCTTCCTTTGTCATTGAATCCATTAATGTTATGAATTTTCCGATGTTTTCTTCCTGTCTTTCCAGCAGTTCTTTTGTTTTGCCGGAT